>CAYHEK010000083.1:0-6111 GCA_964355545.1 uncultured Thermotogae bacterium
CTTTCCCTTCCCGCTTTCCTTGTCCTCGACCTTCCTCACCTTCTTCTTAGTCTTCTCCTCTTTCTCCGTCTCCTCTTTCAGAGCACGGCGGATCTCCTCCAGGCGCGCGGCGGCGCGGCCGAAGACGGTCTCCGGCGGGAAGGAGCCGTCCTTCTTCGGGGTTCCCGCAGGGACGCCGGTCAGGATCTCGATCCCGTCCTCCACGGTCGCGATCGGATAGATGTGGAACTTCCCTGCGGCGACGGCGTCGACGACCTCCTCGGAGAGCATCAGGTGGTCGACGTTCTGAGCGGGGATCAGGACGCCCTGGTCGCCGGTCGAGCCCTTGGCCCGGCAGACGCGGAAGAACCCTTCAACCTTCTCGTTCACCCCGCCGATCGGCTGGATCTCGCCCTTCTGGTTGACCGACCCGGTGACGGCGATCCCCTGTTTCACGGGGAGGCTGGAGAGGCTGGAGAGGAGGGCGTACAGTTCGCTCGATGAGGCGCTGTCCCCGTCGATCATCGAGTAGCTCTGCTCGAAGGCGAGGCTGGCAGAGAGGCTGAGCGGCCGATCCTTGGCGAACCGCTCACCGAGGAAGCCTGTTAGGATCATGATCCCCTTCGTATGGGTGTGGCCTCCGAGCTCGGCCTCGCGCTCGATGTCGACGATCCCGTCCTTCCCGGTGTGGACCGTCGCCGTGATCCGCGACGGCCGGCCGAAGAGGTAGTCTCCCATCGCGTGCACGGCGAGCCCGTTCACCTGGCCGGTCTTCGCCCCTTCCGTGTCGACGAGGATCTGGCCGCGGGTGATCATCTCGCGGATCTTCTCCTCGATCCGGTCGAGCCGGTGGTCGCGCTGCTTGAGGGTGCGGCGGACGTGCTCCCCGCTGACGTGAGGGGAGCCTTCGGCGCGCGCCCAGTACGAGGCCTCCTTGATGGCGGAGGTCAGGTCCCCGAACTGACAGGAGAGCTTCTTCTGATCGCCGGCGAGCTCGGAGGAGTACTCGACGATCTTCGCGACTCCGCTTGGGTCGAAGGGGAGGAGGCTTGGGTCCTCCTCTCCGCGGGCGCGCAGGAAGCGGGCGATCTCGAGTTCCCGCTCCGGGGAGCGCTCCATCTCCGTCCCGAAGTCACTCTTCACGCTGAAGAGCTTCGGGAAGTCCTCGTCGTAGATGTGGAGGAGTTCGTAGATCAGGGGGCTCCCGATGATGATGATCTTCAGGCGGAGCGGGACGGGCTCTGGCCGGAGCCCCTCGGTCGCCGCGTAGCCAAGCATCTGCAGCGGATCCTCGATGCGGATCTCCTGACGCTTGATTGCAATCTTCAGCGCTTCCCAGGAGAGGCCGACGCGGAAGAGGTTGTTCGCGTTCAAGACGAGGTAGCCGCCGTTCGCGCGGTGGAGGGAGCCCGGCTTGATCATCGTGAAGTCGGTGACGGCGACCCCCATCTGAACGCGGCGCTCGATCGAACCGAAGAGATTCGTGTAGGTCGCGTTCTGCTCGACGATCACCGGCGCCCCCTCGGTCTGGGAGTTGTCCACGAGGACATTGACGTCGTAGCGCTTGAGGGGATCGGGTTGGGGAATGGGGAACGGGAAGGGCGCCTTCTTGGACCCTTGGGTTCCTCCCTCCTGGAAGTCGTCGAGGTTCTCCACGATGTCGTTCTTCGCGGAATCGAGGAAGGAGGCGACCTTCTCGATCTCGCCGTAGCGGCCCTTTAGCTGGTTGAAGTGCGGCTCGATCATGAACAGGACCGCCTCCTTGGCCAGCTTCTTGATCTCGGCCTCCCGCTCCTCCTCTACCCGGGTGATCTCTTGCAGGCGCTCCTGGATGAGGGCCTGCACCTCGATCTGCTTCTCGCGGATCGCCGCGCGCTCCTCCTCGGAGAGGGCCTCGTACTCCTCCTGGCTGAGCGGCTCACCGCCCTCGCGCAGGGGGAGGGTGTTGATCCCGATCGGGGTGCGCTGGATCGCGAACCCCAGCTCTCGGGACTTGGTCTCCATCGCTTCGAGGAGCTTGGTGCGCTTCTCGGCGTAGCGCTCGTTGATCTTCTTCGAGCGGGCCTTGAACTCGTCCGACTCGAAGACCTTGGGGATGTCCCGGCGCAGCCGCGCGATCAGGTGGTCCATGTCCTGGCGGAGCTGGCACCCCATCCCGGCCGGGAGCTCGAGATACCGGGGGCTGTAGGGGTTATCGAAACTGTGGACGAAGCAGAGGTCGGGAGGTTTGGGGGCAGTCTTGCTCACACGGCTTAGGAAGTACTCGACCGCCGACATCTTCCCCGTCCCGGGATCTCCTGCCACGTAGATGTTGTAGCGGTTCTTCGCGTCCTTGATCCCCAGGCCGAGCGTGAGCGCCTCGATGGCCCGTTCCTGGCCGATGATCCGATCCAGGGGCTCGAGCTCGTCGGTCGTCTCGAAGTCGAAAGCCGCAGGGTCGCACGAGTAGCGAAGTTCTCCTGCATCCAGTTCCTTGACCATTCTCTCCTCCTCACCTAGGATTCTAGACGAGATGCGTGGGCTGGTGCAACGAGGTCCTTGCGTGGCCGGGGTCCTTCTTCTCCTTGTCGTGGGGATGGGAGGGAGGCTCCTTGCCGCGACGCGGGTCTGGCCGGTGATCGACCGGCCGGGGAGGTGCGTCTACTGCGCCTCGGTCGAGGTGGCGTTCGCGGAGGCGCGAGGGTCGATCGACCTCCTCCTCTCGAATGCCGAGCTGGAAGAAAACCCCCTGTGGGAGGGCCTACTCCTTGCGGTCTCCCGCGGGGTGCGGGTGCGCGTCCTCCTGGACACAAGCGCCTGGTCGCCTGAGATTACGGAGAAGAACCGGCCGACCCTCGCTTTCCTAGCAGAGCACGGGATCGAGGCGCGGCTCGACGACCCGGAGGTGACCACGCACGCCAAGCTTGTGGTCGTCGATCGGCAGGTGGTGATCCTCGGTTCATCGAACTGGAATCGGCACGCGTTCTACGAGCAAGAACAGGCGAACGTCCTCGTCGAAGATGACGAAGTCGGGGAAGTCTTCGCTACTTACTTCGATCGGCTGTGGGAAGGGACCCTTGTTGAAGAGGGCGTGGCGCTCGATCTGGGATTCTTGGAGAGTGCCGGCCCGCTCCTCGTCCCAATCCCGGAGACAGTCGGGACGAAGAACTACGCCTCCATCCTCCTTGCGCTCCTCCAGCGGGCGGAGCGATCGGTCCACGTGGTCATGTACCGAGCTACCTACTACCCGGAGTATCCGGGGAGCCTGTCGAACGAGATCCTGCAAGGCCTCGTCGATGCGGCGAGCCGCGGGCTCGACGTCGAGGTCCTCCTCGACGACTGTGCCTTCTTCCCTGAGTCGGCCGAGGCAAACCGGGAGGCGGCGCTCTACCTTTACCTCCATGGGGTAGAGGTCCGCTTCGACGACCCGGCGGAGACGACCCACGCGAAGCTCGTCATCGTGGACGGGGAGAGCGTGCTTCTTGGCTCCACGAACTGGAACTACTACTCCCTGGAGAAGAATAACGAAGTCGACCTCGCCCTGATCGACCTTGCGGCCGTGGCCGCTCCCTACGAGGGCTTCTTCCGCCTCTTGTGGGAGAGAGCGAGAAGGCTCACCGACTGACCTTCGGCCGATCTCAAGACCGGAGGCAGCCGCCGCGGTACTCGGGGACGATCGAATAGCGGTCGACCTCTGCGCACAGGCGAATGTCACCCTCGTAGCCGAGCTCAAGGAGGCGTCGGGCCGATTCCGTCGCGAGGAAGAACCCCTCAAGCTGCGAGGTGGAGATCGGCGGGGGGAGTCCCTCGGGGATCGGGGCGCCGAGCCGCACAAGGAGGAGGGAGGCAGTCATGGCGTCCTCATCGCTTGGGCCGTCCTTTTCGCTTGAGAGGAGGATCCCAAGCTCACTGGGATCCTCTCTCTCGATCCGCGCGGCGAGAGAGGAGAGGTTCAGAGGCGAGCCGACGAGGACCGGCCGAGGGTGCGCGGCGACGGCGAGGAGACAGGGGACGCCGCAGCTCGTGGTGAGGGCGAGGGCCTGTGCGGCACCCCTTCTCCGCCGGAGGAGCTCGCTCGGGGAGTTCCCAAGGTCGAGCGAGGGAATCTTCTCCCCTCCCCGCTCGCCCGCGGTGAGGGCCCCTTCCCCCTTGAGCGCGACTGCCTCCTCTGCTGAGAGGACGGGGATCACGTCCATGCCGAGGTGAAGGGCGACGATCGCTGTAGCGCTCATGCGCAGGGCGTCGATCACCACGATCGGCCCGCGCGTTCCCACAAGGGCGCGCCCACCGGCAACGCCGCGCTCGACCCGGCTCTTCATGACCTCGATCTCACGAGGAGCCGGCGGCCGTCCAAGCGCTCGACGACCACCGGCCGGCCGGCGGGGATCGACCCTTCGAGGGAGCGGGCGTCCCAGTACTCCCCCTGAATGAATACCTTCCCTTCCGGGGCGAGGTCGGTGCGCGCGTTTCCGGTCGCTCCGATCAGGCTGGACGCGCCGGTGACCGGCCGCTTGCGCTGGATGAGTAAGCCTTTGGAGAGGACGAAGACGAATAGAGCGGTGATCGCCCCCACCGTGAGGAGGACGGTAGACAAGGAAAGCCCGACCGCCCGGTCCGGGATGTCGAATAGGGTGAGCGAGCCGAGGAGGAGGCCTGCGATTCCCCCCGCGGTGAGCGCTCCGTGGGTGGGGGTGAAGACGTCGAGGGCGAGGAGGGCGATGCCGAACAGGACGAGGACGACCCCGGTGACGTTGACGGGAAGGATCTGAAGCCCGAACAGAGCGAGGACAAGGCAGACCACACCGACGACCAAGCCGAAGCCGATCCCCGGGTGGAAGAGCTCGAAGGCAAGCCCGGCCAGGCCGAGGATGAAGAGGACGTAGACGAGGTTTGGGTCGACGAGGTACCCCAGGAGTCGCTCACGCAGGGTGGGTCGGATCTCCCAAACGGGGAGGCCCGCGGTGTGGAGGACGCGGCCATCGCGCAGGGCGTAGCCATCGAGGCGAGCGAGGAGCTCCTCGGTGTCCGCGACGACGACGTCGATCACCCCGCGGGTGAGGGCCTCCGCCGCAGAGAGGGAACCCGACTCGCGCACGGCCTCCTCCGCCCAGGAGGCGTCCCGCCCCCTCTCCTCCGCGATCGAGCGAGCGAAGGCGACGGCGTCGTTCGTCGCCTTCTCGGCCATGGTCGATCCCTTTTCCTCACCGCCGAAGAGATCGACTGGGTGGGCGGCGCCGATGTTCGTCCCCGGGGCCATGGCGGCGACATGGGCGGCCAGGGTGATGAAGACGCCCGCGGACGCGGCACGCGCGCCGGCTGGACCGACGAAGACGACGATCGGGACGGTCGATCCAAGTTCCCCCATCACGATGTTGCGCATCGATTCCCCCAGCCCTCCCGGGGTGTCGAGCTCGATGACGAGCATCGCCGCCCGATCGTTTTCCGCTCGCTCGATCGCGCGCAGGATGAACTCCTTGCTGATCGGGTTGATCGAGCCGGTGAGATGGGCCCAATGGATGGCGTCGGCCGCGCGGCTCGCGGACGCAGCGAGGGTGACCGCCGTCACGAGGAGGAGTAGTAGAACGCGCTTCTTCATGTCCGCACCAGATTATCGCCGCGCTCGCGGTCGACGCAACATGCGCTGGCTCGCTTCCCGAGGCGAACGGCTCGAGCTAGAGTGGCGGCGAACGGAGAAGCACATCGAGAGAGAGCATCGGATGCGATCTTTAGGCGGGTAGCAAGCCGCCTCTTGACAGCGCTCGCGGGGCCGTGTATGATGGTGACACATAGGTTATGGCTCTGATCAAGGCAAACCTATCGCAAGATAGGGGCGCAAAGCCACGGGCCTCACGAAGGCAGCCGGGTTGCCAGGCCGAAGGAACAACTGGCGACCCGGATTTCTTTTTGGGTGGCGGGAAAAGCGAGAGGGAAGGGGTGGGAGCGTGCAGACGACCATCTACTACAGCGAGAACGACGCGTACCTGATGAACCAGGTGGACGCGAAGGGACGCCGTGAGCGCAAGAGCCGCAGCGCGGTGATCCTCTCGATCCTGGAGGAGCACTTCGAGCGGGAGAAGCGTCTGGGCGAGATCCTGATCGACCTAGGGGCCGTCTCTCACGCGGATCTCTCGAAGGGACTTGAGCTACAGAAGA
>CAYHEK010000084.1:0-5683 GCA_964355545.1 uncultured Thermotogae bacterium
CTCGGCCCGCTCGCTTGGGCTGCGGAGCGAAGCCTCGCAGCGCTTCGAGCGCGGGGTCGACCCGGAGGGGATCCCCCTCGCCGCCGACCGGACGGCGCACCTCTTCGAGGAGTTGACCGGCTGCCTTGTCCACCGCGGGATGGTCGACGCCTACCCCAGGAGGCGAGAGAGACGGACGATCCGGCTGCGGCCCTCCCGCGCGAGCGCCCTGCTCGGAGTAAAGGTCGGTAAAGAGCGCATGGCCGAGATCCTCGCGCGCCTTGAGTGCGAGACGAGGCCGGACGGCGAGGCTCTCGCCGTCACGGTCCCCACCTTCCGCGCCGACCTCGTGGAGGAGGTCGACCTCGTGGAGGAGGTCGGCCGGATCTTTGGCTACGACCGCCTCCCCTCGGCGCCGCCGCGCGTCCCGCTCCGCCTGGGGCACAAGGACTCGCTCGAGCAGGTGAAGGACGAGGCGCGGAGGATCCTCGTCGGCCTCGGCTTGGACGAGGTCATCACGGACGGCTTCGACCGGCCGGAGTGGCGGAGCGCCCTCCTCCTCCCGGAGGAGGACCTCGTCCAGGTGCGCAACCCAATGAACCCCGGCCAGAAGGCCCTGCGGGGGAGCCTCCTCCCCGGCCTCCTTTCTGTCGTCGAGACAAACCTCGGCCACGACGTCGATGGCGGGATGATCTTCGAAGTGGGGCGGACCTTCTCCAAAAGCCAGGGCGAGACGGAATCGACAGCCGCGGCCCTCTTCGGACGCACCCGCGTCCCCCTAGCCGGAAAGGAGGAGATCGACCTCTTGGCCGCTAAGGGGGTCCTCATCGACCTCCTCGCGGGCCTCGGCCGTAGGGAGGCGCGCATCACCGCGGCGGGGAGCCCGCCCTCCCTCCACCCGGGGAGGGGCGGGAGGGTCCTCCTCGAGGAGGAGCCGATCGGCCTCTTCGGTGAGCTTTCTTTGGCCGGCCGCGCCCTCCTTCCCGGCCGGCCGCGCGTGATCGTGTTCGAGCTTGCGCTTGAGCGGATCGACGCGTGGCGTCGGAGCCCGCCGGCGTTTATCCCTCTCCCGCGCTTCCCCGCGTGCAAGCGCGACCTCTCCCTCCTTGTGCCGACCGACCGCCCCGAAGAGGACCTGCGGCGGGCGATCGCCGCCGAGCCGGAGGTGGAGGAGGTCTTCCTCTACGACCTCTACCAAGGTGAGCCGGTTCAAGCAGGCTACAAGAGCCTCACCTACGAGCTTCTCTTGCGCTCGCCGGACCGCACCCTGACCGACGCGGAGGTCGCGCGGGTCATGGAAAGGATAAAAGAGCGACTGGCTGAGCTTGGGGCAAGCCTGCGGGCGTAGATGAACAAGACGATCATCGCTCACGACGCGGCGGAGATGGAGGAGATCGGGGTCGACCTCGCTCGCTTTCTTGAGGACGGGGCCCTCGTCTCTCTCGTCGGGCCCCTCGGCGCGGGGAAGACGACCCTCGCCAAGGGGATCGCCAAGGGGCTCCTCATCACTGACGTCGTCGTCTCCCCGAGCTACCTCCTCAGCCGCGACTACCGCGGCCGCCTCACCCTCCACCACCTCGACGCCTACCGGGTCTCTTCCCTCGCCGAGCTCGCCGAGGTCGGCCTCGACCACCTCCTCCCGCCGGAAGAAGGGGTCACCGTGGTTGAGTGGCCGGATCGCGTGGAGGGGATCGTCGAGCAAAGCGACATCCTCGTCACGATCGAGCTCCTCGAGAGCGGGTCGCGGCGGGTGGAGATCACAGAGCGCGTCAGAAGACCCCGTCGACCTCGAACCCGCAGTCCGGACACTTCCCGTCCTGGAGCCGGTTCTCCTTGACGAGAAACCCGATCCGCTTGATGAGGAGCCGGCGGCACCCCGGGCAGCGCGTGTCCTCCCCTTCGCCGGGGACGTTCCCCAGGTACACGTAGCGAAGGCCGGCCTCGCGGCCGATCCGCTGCGCTTCCTCCAGGGTCCTGACCGGGGTCGGGGGAAGGTCGAGGAGGCGCCAGGCGGGGTAGAAACGGCTGATGTGCCAGGGGATCGCGGGAGAGACCCCGACGATCGCCTCGGCGATCCAGCGTAGCTCCTCCGGCCGGTCGTTCATCCCTGGGATGACGAGGGTCGTCACCTCGACCCACACCCCCGCCGCGAAGAAGCGCTCGATTGAGTCTAGGACCGGCCGCACGTTCGCCCCCACGACCGTGTGGTAGAAGTCGTCCGAGATCCCTTTTAGGTCGATGTTGATCCCGTCGAGGTAGGGGATGAGGGCCTCCGCCGCCTCGGCGGTCATGTACCCGTTCGAGACGAAGACGTTCGCGATCCCCTCCTCGCGCGCGACGCGAGCCGTGTCGAGGGCGTACTCGAAGAAGACCGTCGGCTCGGTGTAGGTGTAGGCGATCGTCGGGCAGCCGGTCTCTTTCGCGCGCGCGACGATCTCGCTCGGGGAGACCTCCTCGCCGGGGATCGCCCCCCTCGACTCGCGCGGGGCCTGGGAGATCGTGTAGTTCTGGCAGTTCTTGCAGGTGAAGTTGCAGCCGACCGTGGCCACGGAGTAGGCACAGGTGCCGGGGAGGAAGTGAAAAAGGGGCTTCTTCTCGATCGGGTCGACCGCGTGGGAGATGAGACGACCGTAGACGAGGCTGTACAGGGTCCCCCCGCGGTTCTCGCGCACGGCGCAGATCCCGCGGCACCCATCGCCGATCAGGCAGCGGTGCGCGCACAGGCCGCAGCGGACGCGGCCGTCGCGCAGCTTCTCGTAGAGCGCCGCCTCGTTCATGGTCCCCTCCGCCCCATCCTACCACAGGGGGCACGGAGGGGGAAGAGAGGGCCTTCCCACTGGAGGGGCGTGCGGCCTTTTCCCTCTTGCCTCCTTTCCGTACCATCAGGACGCGATGGCGCTTATAGAGATCGATGGGCTCGAGAAGTCCTTCGGATCGCAGGTTCTCTTCCGTTCCTTCTCGGCGCCGGTCCATCGGGGGGACCGGATCGCCCTCGTGGGTGACAACGGGGTCGGGAAGTCGACCCTCCTCCACATCCTCGCCGGGGTGGAGGAGCAAAGCGCGGGGAGGGTCCACCGCGGCCGCGGGGTGCGCGTCGGCCTCCTTCCCCAGGTTGCGCGCCTGCGAGGGAGCGGGACCCTCTACAAGGCGATGGAGGAGGCGTTCGCCGACCTCCTCGCGGCGGAGAGGGAGCTTCGGGGCCTTGAGGCGACGATGGGAAAGGAGAGCGACCCGGAGATCCTCGCGCGCTACGACGAGCTCCTGCACCGCTTCGAGCGTGAGGACGGCTACACGATCGAGGCTCGGATCCGCTCCGTCTTGAGCGGGGTCGGGTTCGGCGAAGACCGGTTCGATCGGCCGGTCGAGCTCCTGTCCGGTGGGGAGGAGGCGCGCGCCGCCCTCGCCCGCGTCCTTCTCGTCGAGCCGGACCTTCTCCTCCTCGACGAACCGACGAACCACCTCGACTTCGCCGCCCTCGATTGGCTGGAGGAGACGCTCCACGAGTTTGCGGGCGGCCTCGTCCTCGTCTCCCACGACCGTCACCTCCTCGACCGCGTCGCGAACCGGACCTGGGAGATCGCGTTTGGCGAGGTCACGCTCTATCGCGGCGGCTACTCCCAGTCGCGGCGGGAGCGCGAGGCCGAGCGGGCGCGCCGCGCGGAGGCCCACGCAGCCCAAGAGGCGACGATCGAGCGCCACCGGGACTTCATCCGCCGCCACCACGCTGGCCAGAAGCACGGCCAGGCGAAGGACCGGGAGAAGAAGATCGAGCGGATCGAGAAGGGGCTCGTGGAGGCTCCGCGCGAGGCGAAGCGGATCTCCCTGCGCGTCTCCCTGGGAAGCCAGAGCGGGAAGCGCGTCCTCGTGACGGAGGGCCTCGCGGTCGGCTTCACGTCGCCCCTCTTCACCGCGCCGGACCTTGTCCTCTACCGCGGAGAGAGGGTCGCCCTCATCGGGCCGAACGGGTGCGGGAAGACGACCTTCCTCAAGGGGATCGCGGGGAGCCTCCCGCCGTGCGAGGGCCGGATCGTCCTCGGCCACGGGGTGCGGGTCGCCGTCTACAGCCAGACCCAGGAGGGGCTCGACGGAAATGGGACCGTGCTCGACGCGATCCTCTCCCGCTCCTCCCTTTCGATTAGCCAGGCGCGGGGGCTCCTGGGCCGCTACCTCTTCTCCGGGAACGACGTCATGAAGAGGATGAAGGCCCTCTCCGGAGGGGAGCGCAGCCGCGTCGCCCTCGCCCTTCTCTCCCTCATGGAGGGGAACCTCCTCCTTCTTGATGAGCCGACGAACCACCTCGACCCCGCAAGCCAAGAGATCCTCGAGGACGCCCTCCTCGCCTACGAAGGGACGATCGTCCTCGTCTCGCACGACCGCGCGCTCCTTGCGGCCGTCTCGACGCAGGCGTGGGAGGTCCGCGAGGGGACCCTGTGCGTCTTCCCCTTCGGATACCGCGAGCACAAGGAGCGCACGGCCACAGCGGAAGCTCCCGTTCCCGCTCCCAAAGAGGCGGGGAGGAGGGAGCGGCCGCGGGAAGAGCACAAACGGCAAAAGAAGCCGGACCGCTACGAGGCGAGAAGGCGCCTGGAGGAAGGGAAGGCCCTCGAGGAGGAGGTCGAGCGCCTGGAGGACGCTCTCCGAGGCGCCGAGGAGGGGCTCCTTGAGGCGAGCCGCGCGGGCGACGCAGGGAAGGTCGCTCATCTGGGTCGGGAATACGAGCGCCTCCGCGAGGCGCTCGGGGAGAAGGTCGCCGCCTGGGAGAGGTGGGCGAGCGCGGGGGAAGGAGCGAGGCGCGAGGAGGGGCGATGATCCGGGAGAACGTGCGGCGGATCTTGGGCGAGATTCCCCCGTCGGTCGAGGTGGTCGCGGCGGCGAAGGGGCGAACCCCCGGAGAGATCCTCGAGGCGATCGAGGCCGGGATCCGGATCGTGGGAGAGAACTACGTCCAGGAGTCTAAAATCGCGATCGAGGCGATCGGGGCAAGGGCGAAGTGGCACATGATCGGCCGCCTACAACGGAACAAGGTGCACAGGGCGGCCTCTCTCTTCGACCTCGTCGAGACGGTCGACTCCCTCCCCCTCGCGTGCGCGCTCGACGCCGCCTGCGGCCGGATCGGCAAGGTGATGCCGGTCCTCGTCGAGATAAACAGCGGTCGCGAGGCGGGGAAGGTGGGGGTCCTTCCCGAAGAGGCGGAGGGGCTCCTCTACGCGATCGCGAACCTTCCTCACCTGCGCGTCGTGGGCCTCATGACGATGGGGCCGCAGGTCGCGGATCCCGAGGGGGCGCGGCCCTGCTTTCGCAAGATGCGACGCCTCCTCGAGGACCTCCGCTCGCTTCCTCTCGCGAACGTTGACCTTGCGGTCCTCTCCATGGGGATGAGCGACACCTACCGTGCCGCGATCGAGGAGGGGGCGACGATGGTGCGGATCGGGACGAAGATCTTCGGGGTAAGGCCCGAGGGACCTCGCGGAAAGGAGGATGGATGAAGGTCGGGATCCTCGCCGACAGCCACGATCACCTCGTGAAGATTGCCCGTGCCGTCTCGCTCTTCAACGAGGAGAAGGTGGGGCTTGTCCTCCACGCCGGGGACTTCATCTCCCCGATCACGGCGCGCGAGTTCGAGAGGCTCTCCGCCCCGCTCGTCGGGGTCTTCGGGAATAACGACGGGGAGAGGGTCTACCTCCTCGAACGCTTCCGCGAGATC
>CAYHEK010000085.1:0-5517 GCA_964355545.1 uncultured Thermotogae bacterium
GTGAAGGACCGTGGACAGGTCATCGAGGAGCTGGAGATTCTGCTCCGAGGCACGGGGATCGCGGGGCCTCCCGCAGACTACAAGTCCCCGGAAAGCCGCTTCTCGGACTATGGTCTACTCCTTCAAGGCAAGCCAGCCGCAGTCGTTGAGGCCAAGCGCACGTCGCGCGATGCCGAGCTCGGCCAGGAACAGGCTCTGCAATACGCTCAGCAGCTCAAGAGGCACCACGCCGTCGAACTCCCGTTCGTCTTCTACACGAACGGATTCAGGCACTTCTTCTGGGAGTCCGACTTCTACCCGCCGGAGGAGATCGTTGGATTCCCAAGGCGGGATGACCTCGAATGGATGGCGCTCCGACGCCGACAGCGGAAGCCGCTCCCCGTCGAACTGATCAATCGCGACATCGCGGGCCGCGACTACCAGATCCAGGGGATCCGGACCATCCTCGAGCAAATCGAGGAGAAGCGCCGGAAGTTCCTACTGGTGATGGCAACGGGCACCGGCAAAACGCGCACGGCCGTGGCGCTCGTCGACGTCCTCCAGCGCGCCGGCTGGGCGAAGCGCGTTCTCTTCCTCGTGGATCGGATCCCGCTGCGCCAACAGGCGCTCGATGCGTTCAAGGACCACCTGCCATCCGAGCCTCGCTGGCCCGAGCGGGGCGATCGCGGCTTCCCTTCGGAGCGGCGGATCTACGTCGCGACGTACCCGACGATGCTCAACCTGATCCAGAACGGCACAACGCAGGAGACCTACATCTCGCCGTTCTTCTTTGACGTCGTCATTGCCGACGAGAGTCACCGCAGCCTGTACAATATCTACAAGGCCGTTCTTGACTACTTCTCAGCGATCAAGGTCGGATTGACAGCGACCCCCACCGACTTCGTCGACCACGACACGTTCGCGCTATTTGACTGTGCCGACGGAGACCCCACGTTCGCCTACTCGTTCGACGAGGCCACCGCCCACGTGCCTCCTTACCTCTGCAACTTCGAGGTGCTGAAGGTGCGATCGAAGTTCCAGCTCGAGGGCATCCATGGCGAAGCGCTCGATCCTGCGGAGCAGCGCCGGCTCATCGCTGAGGGCAAGGATCTCGAAGACATCGACTTCGACGGCACCGAGCTCGAGCGTAAGGTGACGAACTCGGGGACGAATGGTCTGATCGTGCGCGAGCTCATGGAGGAGTCGATCAAGGATCCCTCGGGCACTCTGCCAGGCAAGACCATCCTGTTCGCCATCTCGATCGATCACGCCCGGCGCCTGCAGAAGCTGTTTGACGAGTTCTACCCAGAGCACAAGGGACGTCTTGCGCGCGTGCTTGTCTCCGAAGACCCTCGCGTCCACGACAAGGGCGGCCTCCTCGACCAGTTCAAGCACCAGGACATGCCGAGGGTGGCGATCTCGGTCGACATGCTTGACACCGGCGTCGACATCCACGAAGTGGTGAACCTCGTGTTCGCCAAGCCCGTGTACTCGCGCGTCAAGTTCTGGCAGATGATCGGACGCGGCACCCGCGTCCTGCTTGAGGACCCCACCAAACGGAAGCCGTGGTGCCCGGAGAAGGATCGCTTCCTGATCATCGACTGCTGGGGCAACTTCGCCTACTTCGACATGCATCCGCAGGGACGCGATCCTCAGGCCATCGTCGCTGCCCCGGTGATGCTCTTCCGCGCGCGACTCAACAAGCTGGAAGCCGCTCTCGCCGTTGGGCAGCCCGCGGTGGCCGAAGCCGCCTGCGACGACCTCCAAAGCGACCTTGCGAAGCTTCCGGAGAGGAACCTCGTCGTGCAGCAGGCCTCCATGGAACTGGCTCGGGTGCGCGATGGCGAGTTCTGGCGACGCCTTGACGGCGACAAGGTCGCCTTCCTGCGGACAGCGATTGCGCCCGTCCTTCGCGCGCGAACGGGGGACGATCTGAAGAGCCTGCGCTTCGAAATCGACGTCGTCGACTACGCGACGGCGCACCTGGCCGGCGAGCGCGACCGCCCTGACGCAATTCGCGAGAGCGTTTGCGCGCAGGTCGACGAGCTGCCGACGACCGTCAACGTCGTTGCGCGCGAACGAGGACTGATCGAGAGCGTTCTGGGACAGGAGTGGTGGATCGATCCCCCGGACGACACCCTGCGCGACATGGCCCGACGCCTGGCGCCTCTCATGCCCTACCGAACGCCCAAGACGACGGCCCTGATGAAGCTTGATCTCAAGGACCTCACGGTGATCAGGGAGAGGATCGAGCTCGGCGGCGACCTAGGCCGACTCAGTGTCGCCGCGTACCGCGAGCGCATTGAAGCCTTCGTCCGCGACCTCGTCGACGAGAACCCGGTCCTTCAGAAAGTGCGCGACGGTGCCGAACTCATGCCGGACGAGATCCACGACTTGGCCGAGCTCCTGGAATCAAGCGAGCTATGCGTGACCGAGGCGCGGCTGCAGCAGGTCTACGACAACCGCACGGCCCACTTCCTCTCGCTTGTTCGCCATGTGTTGGGTCTGGAGCGCGTCGCGTCGTGGGAGGAGACCGTGACCGCCCGGTTCGACGTGTTCATCGCCGCGCACTCCGATCTCACGAGCCGCCAGATCCTTTTCCTGCAGACTCTGCGGACGTTCATTCTCCAGACGCGGCGCGTGGAGAAGCGTGATCTGGTCGACGAGCCGTTCACGCGAGTGCATCCGAGCGGCATTCAGGGGTTGTTCGGCGACGCCGAGATCGAGGAGATCCTCGCGCTCTCCCGCGATCTGATCGGAGCCCTGGAACCGCCGGCAGTGAGCAGCGAGAATGCGCAATCGGGTCGATAACGTGGTAACGCGCGCCTTGACATTGCGCGTTTATCGCGCTAGACTGATCCCACAATGAACGGCCGGCATTACCACATTCAGAGCGCGCATTGCGCAATCCGGGAAGCGTCCTCATGCAGTCAGTAGCGCACGCGTTCCTCGACCAGCTCAAGTTCACGGCGTCCCAGGCAAGCGTCCTGAAGACCCTGGGGGAGTACCGCGGGAAGCAGGAGTTGTACGCCTACCAGACACCGCAGATCCTCGACTCGCTCAAAGCGGCAGCCATGATCGAGTCGGTCGAGTCCTCGAACCGGCTGGAAGGGATCACGGCGGACCGTGCTCGCATCGAGGCGCTCGTGCTGAAGCCGACCAACCTTGCGAACCGGTCTGAAGAGGAGATCGCCGGCTATCGGGACGCGCTGGCGCTCATTCACGAGCAGGCCGAGCACATGCCGATCCATGTCAACACCATCCTGCAATGTCACACGATGGTGAATCGCTACGCGGCAAGGCCCGGCGGGCGCTGGAAACCCGGAGACAACCTCATCATCGAGCGCTACGACAACGGCTCGGAGCGCGTGCGATTTCGCCCCGTCTCCGCCGCCTCGACGCCGGAGGCCATGGCGAAGCTCGTCGAGCGCTACGATGCGGCCATCCGCCAAGACCATCGAGAGCCCCTTGTCGTCGTCCCCCTCGCGGTGCTCGACTTCCTCTGCATCCATCCCTTCGATGACGGAAACGGGCGCTGTTCGAGGCTGCTGACACTCCTCATGCTCTACCACGCCGGCTACCAGGTTGGCCGCTACATCAGCCTCGAGCGGGTCTTCGAGCAGTCGAAAGAGACCTACTACGAGACACTTGACCGGAGTTCCCAGGGCTGGCACGAGGGTAAGCACGATCCGTACCCGTGGCTGAACTACTTCTGGGGCGTCCTGATCGCCGCCTACAGAGAGTTCGAGGATCGCGTAGGGACGATCCAGAGCTCTCGCGGGTCAAAGACGGAATTGGTCAAGGCCGCCGTCGGCCGCAGGATCGCTCCGTTTGCCATCTCCGACCTGGAACGGGACTGCCCCGGCGTGAGCCGCGAAATGGTCCGCGTTGTGCTCAACCAGCTCCGCGAGGCGGGGAAGCTCGAGCTGATAGGCAGTGGCCGGGGTGCGAAATGGATGAAGAAGCAGGGGCAAGTGGGGAGTGAGAAGTGAGCAGTCAAGACAGGCAGAAGCCTGACGTGGTGGCGAGCTACAGGGATCTTGTCGTCTGGCAGCGAGCGATGGAGCTTGTCTCAGCCGTCTACCGAGTCACCGCCGCGTTTCCCGAGGAGGAGCGTTTTGGCTTGACCACACAGCTGCGGCGATCCGCTGTGTCCATTCCGAGCAACATCGCTGAAGGGCAAGGGCGGACGACGACAAGGGAGTTCCATCGCTTCCTTGGTATCGCCCGCGGGTCGGTCAAGGAGCTTGAGACGCAGATGCTCATTGCCCTGGATCTCGGCTACGCTGGGGATGCGGGAGCACGCCGTTGCCTTGACCTTGCTGAAGAAGTCGGCCGCATGCTGCACGCCCTGCTCAAGGCGTTGGAGAGGAAGGAACAAGTTGGCAACTAGGAGGGAGTGTCCGATGGAGAGTGTCGAGTGGATCGTGGTGAATAGGCAAGTGCTTGGCGAAAGGCGCGCTGTCATTCGCGGGCGGATGCGTGGGCGGAGCAGCGACGGCCTTCTGCCAGCGCCCCGCTCCCCACTGCGCACTCCGCACTCCTCACTCCGATCGGAGGCCGGTTCATGCTGAGCTCGGCCATCCGATCGCGAGTCGACGCTCTGTGGGACCGCTTCTGGTCCGGCGGGATCGCCAATCCCCTGACGGCGATCGAGCAGATCACCTATCTCCTCTTCATGCGCCGGCTCGACGCGACCGATCTTGAAGGACAGAAGCGGGCGCAGTTCGTCGGGCAGAAGCGCGCCTCGCTGTTTGACGGAACCTTCACTGGGCTCGACAACCGCGAGATCCCGAAGAGCGAGCTCCGCTGGAGCCACTTCCGCCACCTGCCCGGGGAAGAGATGCTGGCCCACGTTCGCGACCGCGTCTTCCCGTTCATCAAGTCACTCGGCGGCGTCGGGAACCCGTTCGCCGAGGCGATGCAGGACGCCGTGTTCATCCTCCCCAAGGCGTCGCTCCTCGTCGAAGCCGTGGGGATCATCGACGAGATTTACGCCGAGATCGCCCGCGAGCAGAGCGAGGGGCAGACGTTCCAAGACACCCAAGGCGACCTGTACGAGCACCTCCTGTCCGAGATCGCGTCGGCCGGCAAGAACGGCCAGTTCCGCACCCCGCGACACATCATCCAGATGATCTGCGCCCTCGTCGATCCCAGGCTCGGCGACCGCATCTGCGACCCCGCCTGCGGCACCGGCGGATTCCTGCTCGGCGCCTACCAGCACATCCTCACCGAGCTCACGAGCCCCGAGCATCGGGAAGTCGACGAGAACGGCCTCGAGCGCGGCCTGCTCGGCGACCTCCTGACGAACCACGGGCACCAGCGCCTGTTGCGTGAGGAGACGCTCTACGGGTTCGACTTCGATACGACCATGGTCCGCATCGGCGCGATGAACCTGCTCCTGCATGGGATCGAGCACCCGAACCTCCACTACGCCGACACGCTGTCCAAGCGCTACGACGAGAAGGACGAATACCAGGTCGTCCTCACCAATCCGCCGTTCAAGGGCAGCATCGACAAGGGCGACATCCACGAGGA
>CAYHEK010000086.1:0-5418 GCA_964355545.1 uncultured Thermotogae bacterium
CTAGCGAGCGCCCTCGGCCCCTCCCTCGAAGACTTCTTCCAGCTCGAGAGGGCTCTCCTCGACGACCTCGAGCAGGGCGCCGCACTTCGAGCAGTGCACCTGGTTGTACAGGACGGCGTCCTCTTGTGAGAGGCGAACGTCTCCGTCACAGACGGGGCAGATCCCTTTCGGCATCGTTCCTCCTCAGGATATGCGCCACTTTGTTTCAAGGCTCCTCGGGGCCGCCGACCTTCCTATTCTTCAAACCCTACCTGTCGGGCCGACCCTTCCCCGTCACCTGTGGGACGACCGACCATAATCTGGAAACGGATTGGAAAAGTCAAGGGGGCTCTCGCGGAGGTCTTCCCGCGCGCGGTGGACGTTCGTCGCCCTCCATGAGACGACGCGGAGAGCTGGTTTCTGCTACGATGGGTTGCCACTCGATCTTAAGGGAGGTGAGGTTCACATGCCAAGGAGAGGATCCCTGATCGGCCTTCTCGTCCTCGTCGCGGCGCTCCTTTTCCCGTCCTCGAGCCTCGTTTCGGAAGATGAGCAGAGCCCATCCCTCTTTCGCGTCGCCGCCGTGGCGGACCTTGTCCACTACCCGCAGGAAGCTCCGCCGAGCGACGAGGCCCTCGAGCCGCCGTCGTACGCCGTCGTCCTTCCCGGCACGGAGCTCGCGGTCGTCCTTCGCCCGATCACGCAGGGCGAGTATGGTTCCTTTCAGGTCCGAGCGATCGGGTACGAGATCATCGAGCGGGAGATGCTCGCCGCGGCGTTCGTCCTTCCCCACGTGACCGCGGGGGAGATCGCCGGGTTCCCGCCGGATCTCCTCCGGTTCTTCAGGGAGGGGGTGAACGCCCTGAGTGGGTTTGAGGTCTTCACCGTAGGGCCCGTCCCCTCCTCGCCCTGAGGGCTCTTAAGCGCCCCACGCGTGAGATGCAGGGAAAGACGCGCGGGACCCTCCTTGGCTTTGTCGCGATCGTGCTTTGGTCGACGACGGTCCCTGCCGCGCGCGGGCTCCTCGAGAAGTTGGGCCCACTGCCAGGGAGTTCCCTCTCCTTCCTCCTTGCCGGGGTCACGCTCGTTTCACTCGCTTCCGTGCAGGCGCGGGGCTTTGAGTGGGTGAGGCGTCTCTCCCGGCGCCACCTCGCGGTCTGCGGCCCCCTCGTCGTCGGCTACCTTGTGCTTCTCTACCTCGCCCTGGGGATGGCGCGCACGCGCCCCGAGGCGGTCGTGGCCGGCCTCGTCAATTACCTCTGGCCGACGATGATCCTCCTCTTCTCAGTTCCCATCCTACGCGGGCGTCCGCGGCCGATCCCGTTCGTCGTCGGGATCGCGATGAGTCTCGGCGGCGTCCTCCTCGCGACGTCCGGCGAGACGGGTGGCTTGGGGGCAGTCTTCGGCAGGCTCGCAACGGGCTCCCTCCCCCTCCTCCTTGCCTTCGCCGCGAGCGTCCTGTGGGGTCTCTACTCGAACTTGGCAAAGCGCTTTCCGCAGGCGGTCCCGACCGGCGCGGTGGGGGTCTACCTTCTTGCCGGTGGGGGGATCCTTCTCTTGGCGAGCCTCGGCCAGTGGCCGCGGATCGTGTGGACCCTCCGGACGGGGATCGAATTGGGATATCTCGTCCTCTTTCCCATGGCCGTCGCCTACTCCCTGTGGGACGTCGCCATGCGGGATGGGGAGATCGCCCTCGTCGGCTCCGCCTCGAACCTCATCCCGGTCGTCTCGACCGCGATCGCGGGTGCCTACCTGGGGGTCTCCCTGCGAGGGGAACTCCTCGGCGGGGCGGCGCTCGTCGTCGTGGGCGCCCTCCTCTCGCGCGCGGCGTTCGCTCGCTTGAGGCGTTGACGAAAGCAGTGGGGCTAGCGCTTTCCCTTTGACTCCTCGCGGCTTGCGAGGATCTTTTCCGCGACGGAGGCGGGGACCGGTGCGTACTCTTCGAATTGCATCACAAACTCGCCGCGGCCACTCGTCAGGCTGCGCAGCTCCGATGAGTAGCCGAACATCTCGGATAGCGGAACCTCTGCCCGCAGGGTGGAGGACTTCCCCTTTGTCTCCATCTCCGTGATCTTGCCGCGCTTGGCGCACAGGCTCGCGGTGACGGCGCCGGTTGCCTCCTCGGGGAGGGTGGCCTCGATCCGCGCGATCGGCTCGAGGAGCTTCATTCCGCTCTTGCGGCACGCCTCGCGGAAGCCGGCCGCCCCGCAGGTGCGGAACGCCTGGTCGGAGGAGTCGACCTCGTGCGTCGACCCGTCGAGGACCGTGACCTTGATGTCGGTCACGGGGTAGCCGGCGTACGGGCCTTCGTGCATCGCGTCGAGGATCCCCCGCTCGATCGCCGCGACGTACTCCCGCGGGATCCGCCCTCCGACGACCTCGCTTTCGAACTCGAGGCCCGACCCGGGCTTCCCCGGCTCGAGACGGATCACCATGTGGGCGTACTGGCCGTGGCCTCCGGTCTGCTTGATGTGCTTGTGCTCGTGCTCGACGCCCCGGACGACCGTCTCGCGGTAGGCGACCTGCGGCCGCCCGACCTTGACCCCGACGCCGAACTCGCGGCGCAGGCGATCGACGAGGATCTCGAGGTGCAGCTCGCCCATCCCGGAGAGGATCACCTCGTCCGTCTCCGTGTTCGCGGTGACGGCGAAGGTCGGATCCTCTTCCGTCAAGCGGGCGAGGGCCTTCGCCAGGCGATCGCGGTCGGCCTCGGTCTTTGGTGCCACGGCGAGGTCGATCACCGGGGTCGGGAACTCGATCGACTCAAGGAGGATCGGGTGCTCCTCCTCGCACAGGGTGTCGCCGGTGCGTGTCTCGGCGAGGCCGACGACGGCGCCGACGTCGCCGGCGCGCAGGGCTTCGACCGGCCTGCGGTCGTTGGCGTGCATCTCGAAGAGTCGGCTGATCCGCTGGCGCTTTCCGCGGGTCGCGTTGTAGACCGTGTCGCCGACCTGGAGCGTCCCCGAGTAGACCCGCACGTAGACGAGCTTCCCCACGTGCCGATCCGCCTGGACCTTGAACGCAAGGGCGGCGAGGGGCGCGTCGTCCTTCGGGTGGCGCAGGAGGTCCTTCTCCGCCTCGCCGCGCGCGACGATCACGGGCGGGAGGTCGGCGGGCGAGGGGAGGTAGTCGACGATCGCGTCCAGGAGGCCCTGCACGCCCTTATTCTTGTACGCCGCCCCGCACAGGACCGGGACAATCCGGCCCTCGATCGTGGCGCGGCGGAGGGCGCGGACCATCTCTTCACGAGAGGGTGTCTCGCCGTTTAGGTACTTCTCGAGGAAGCGGTCGTCCCCTTCGCTGATCCGCTCGATGAGGGTCTCTTCGGCCTCGCGCGCCCGGAGGAGAAGCTCCGCCGGGATCGGCTCCTCGCGCACCTTGACCCCACCGGGTGTATCGTCGTAGTAGACCGCCTTCATGCCCACGAGGTCGATCACCCCACGGAAGGAGTCCTCCGCGCCGATCGGGATCACGACCGGCACGGCGTTCGCGCCGAGCTCATCGCGCATCTGGTGCACCACGCCCTCGAAGTCGGCGCCGGTGCGGTCCATCTTGTTGATGAAGGCGATCCGCGGCACGCGGTACTTCTCCGCCTGGCGCCAGACCGTCTCCGACTGAGCCTGGACGCCGCCCACGGCGCAGAAGAGAGCGACCGTGCCGTCGAGAACGCGCAGGGAGCGCTCGACCTCGGCGGTGAAGTCGACGTGGCCGGGGGTGTCGATGATGTTCGTCCGGCAGTCGCGCCAGTAGGTCGTCGTTGCGGCCGAGGTGATCGTGATCCCGCGCTCGCGCTCCTGGGCCATCCAGTCCATGGTCGCCTCGCCGTCGTCGACCTCGCCGATCTTGTGGTTTTTCCCCGTGAAGAAGAGGATCCGCTCCGTGATCGTCGTCTTCCCGGCGTCGATGTGCGCCATCACTCCGACGTTGCGGACTCTTCGAATGTCCAGTTTGTTTGGCACCTTCTCCTCCCGTACGGACACCCGCTGGCCGGGCCGGACCCCACGAACCAACGGGTGCCCCATCACACACAAAGGACCTCGCCCACAGTGGACGAGGTCGCATCAATCTCACACTCGTAAGGAAGCGGTTGTTTCAGCGTGTGCCGAAAGACTTCCAGATAGGCAGGGAAAGGATACCCATTCGGGGCGGGTTGTCAAGCCCGCATGGGACATGCTGTGCGAATTCCCTTCCTGTCTTGGCTGGATCGGTTTGCGCGGCGGGCGAAGGACGCCGCGACCGGAGCATCTGGCCAACATTCAACGTGGTCATTGTGCCTGCCAATATCTCGGTCACATGTCTCTCGGCAAGACGAGAAGAAAGACCGCTCGAGAAAGCTCACCCGTACGCCGCGCGAGGCTCTCCCATGGGAGGGGTCGAGGAGACTTGCGGCCGCCTCCGCGCCGCTCTCCTCGGCTAGACTCGCGCCATGAAGAGATCTGTGCTAGTTGTACTCGTCCTTGTTGCGGTGCTGGTTCTCGCCATCGTCGTCAGCCGTTCGGTGCGACACCGGTCGGAGGACGACCTCGCGGCGGCGCCTGCGCAGCCCTCCGTGGTCGTCGTGGTCGATCCCGCGCACGGCGGGCGCGATCCGGGTGCGAACGCGGGAGGGACGCTCGAGAAGGACGTCGTCCTCGCGATCGCAAACCGAGTGAGCGCCCTCAGCGTGGAGTACCCCGATCTCAAGGTCGTCCTGACGCGGACCTCCGACGTCGAGGTCGTCTCCGACGAGCGGATCGCCGTCGCCACGCGGGAAGGGGCGGTTCTGTACCTCGCTCTCCACGCCAACGCCTTCGACAAGCAAAGCGTGAACGGGGTCGAAACCTGGGTCGACTCAAGTCGCACCTCGAGCGACCCGAGCTGGACCCTCGCCCGCTCGGTGCAGAAGGCCGTCGTCGCCGCCTCCGGAGCGCGCGACCGGGGCGTCCGATCGCAGGACCTCTTCCTGCGCCGCCTGGCGATCCCCGCGGCGTCGGCCGAGGTGGGGTTCCTCACCTCTCCCGACGAGCGCGCAAAGCTCCTTGACCCGGCGTACCAGGACCAGGTCGCCCGCGGGATCCTGCAAGGGGTCGCCGATTACGTGGTGGCAGCCGGGACGACACCGCAGGTTGCGGGAACGCCTCAGCCGGCCGCGGCGGTGCAACCCTCAAGCGGGACGGGGGCCTCAAGCCGCAGAACAGGGTCCGGGTCCTGAGGGTCCACTCGACAGAGTGGGAACGCCCTTTGGCGCCTGAGCGCCGCGGCGGGGTCACCCACGCGGATCCCGTCTCGGCCTTTCCTTTCTCCGCGGACGGCCGGGCGAGGGAACGAGAGAGGAAGGTCTTCCTCTGATCCAGGTTCTCCTCCGTTCAACCAGGGCTCGCGGAGCATCCCGCGCTCGTCGAAAGCCGCCTCTTGTCTTCGGCGCGCCGCGCCCTGTATGATGGTCTTCCTATGGAGAAC
>CAYHEK010000087.1:0-5369 GCA_964355545.1 uncultured Thermotogae bacterium
GATCCCCGCGGTCGCGACGTCGATCGCGAGGATCCCGTGCATGGGAAGAAGCGCGAGGAGGACCGCTCCCAAGGGTGGGGCGACGATGTTCGTCGCCCCGTGCATCGCTTGGTTGAGGCCTGCTACGCGCGCGAGCTGTTCCTTGGGGACCATGAGCGAGGTGGACGCAACCATCGCCGGCCAGTGGAAGCCGCTGCCGATCGAGCGGATCCCCGCGGCGAGGAAGACGTGCCACACCTCGACCGATCCAGTGAAGAAGAGGTACGCGAGCCAAGCAGAGACCAGGGCGACCGCACCATCGGCCGCGATCATGACGGCGCGGCGCCGGAGGCGGTCGACGAGCGCGCCGGCGAACGGGCCGAGGAGGACCTGGGGCAGGATCGCAACGAGGGTCGCCGTGGCGAGGACCGTCGCCGATCCTGTGGTTTTCGTCAGCCACCACACGAGGGCGAACTGAACGAGCTGACTCCCGATGAGCGAGAACTGCTGACCGGTCCACACCGTGAAGAACGGTCTCTTCCAATGCACAGGCGTCTCGCTCACGGCTCCTCCTTTGGGGATTCTCCGCTATACCTTTGCTTTCTCTCTGACCTCGGCGTCGTGATGGACGCGGAGCGACTCTGCGTACTCGACCCGGCCGATCCGCGAGCCCGGCCCGATCTCGATCCGCTTCCCGCGCACGACGTCGGCGATCGTATCCTCGAGCGTCACGTCGTCCCCCTCGATCTGGGTCGCGGATAGCTCCGGCGCGCCTCTCCCGATCAAGATGCGGACGAGGCCGTCGAGGAGGCCCTTCTCTCGCCAGCCGGCCCGCCGGACCGAGATCGTCTCCCCGCCGATCTCGCGGGCACGGCAGGGGCCGGCGATCTCAATCTCCATCTTGTCCGCGGAGAGAAGGCCTTCAATCTCGAATCCGCCGCTCGCCTTGAAGATCTCGCTCTCCACGTCCCCACCGGCGCGCAGCTGCCCGCTCACCTTGATGTACTCACCGGAGATCCCCCGCTCCGCGCGCAGAGAGCCGGAGCACTTGAGCTCCTTCACCTTGACGTGGCCTTCGACGCGCGCCTGCCCGCTCACCTTCATCTCGTCGGCGATAAGGTCCCCGCCGAACGCGGCGCTCCCCGCGGTCACGATCTCCCTCGCCTCGGCCCGGCCCTCGATCCTCCCCGCGCCGGCGATCCTGATCTCCTGGGCAACGACGTCGCCGGTCACCTTCCCTGCGCCGGCGATCGTGACGTGGTCGTAGGTCCCTCCAGCGATCGTCCCCGCGCCGGCGATGCTCACCGACTTCTCCCTCTCACTCATCCTTCCTCCTTAGCTAGGTCGAGCTTGATCCGTTCGAGGACCCCTCCCAGGTCGACTGTCTGGACGACCTCCATCTCCGGATCGAAG
This sequence comes from uncultured Thermotogae bacterium, assembly GCA_964355545.1. GTDB lineage: Bacteria > Bipolaricaulota > Bipolaricaulia > UBA7950 > UBA9294 > JAPLGE01. Next base: position 1,393 of record CAYHEK010000087.1, read on the forward strand.
ACGGCCCCCTCCGCGGCGACCACGGCGGCGCTGATCTCGGCCTGAATCCCCGCCGCGGCCAGGCGCTTGCGGAGAAGAAAGAGGAAAAGCCTCTCCTGGCGCAGGCGCTCGATCAGGTTCGCCGCGAGGCCCTGGTCGAGGGTCCTCTTGGTGAGGTCGAGCTCCTCCGGCCTCGCCGCTCCCTGGAGCCGGTAGAGCGTCGCCCCACAGAAGACCTCGTTCAGGGAGACCGTCTCTACCTTGTCCTCACCTGAACGGGGAGGCCGAGGTGGATGGGGAGGGCAGCACATCCTCTCCAGGCTCTCGTTCCACCAGTCAAGCGCTCGGAGCCGCTCGAGGGCGATCTCGAGCGCCGCGTTCGCCTTCTGCGTGATGAGGAGGGCGAGGTCATCGAGGGCGTGCTCCTCCTTCAGGTCCTTGATCCGCTCGATCCGCTCCAGGATCTTCTCCTCGGGGAAGAAGGTCTCCTGGCCGGTGAAGGTCGAGCGGCGGACGAACCAGCCCTCCGGGATGAGTCCCTTTCTCTTCCAGCGGTAGAGCTGCCCGTAAGAGATCCCCGTCTTCTCGAGGACCTCCTTCTTCGCGACGAGCTTCTCTTCGTCCACCCGCGGCCTCCGCTAAGAAAACAGCACACTGTTACAACGTGTCTCGTCGGACGTCCGCCAGCATGGGCGAGAGAAGAAGAGGCAGGAGAACCGATTCTTCCACGAAATGGTCTTTCTCCGTCTCCATCCCCAGAGCGCTTCCCGCTCTGCACGCCGCTCGGTCTCTCTCTGCTTGAGTTCGGCCAGTTTCTCCAGATCGTATAGCGTTGGGATCACACGCCTCACCTCGCGATGTCAGAGTCAAACGAGGGCAGTATAACATAACACTGTTATGTCGTCAAGGGGAGGGGGCGACGTGATCCACGCCGTCAACCGCTGACGCGGGGAGGAGGGTCCTCTGCCGTCCGCATCCGGTGCGCCGCGGCGCGCTCCTCGACGAACAGGACGGCCGGGACGAAGAACCCCCCGATGCCGAGGGCGAGCATCGTCGCCCCGCTCGCGAGGTACCAGAACTGGATCCCCATCCGGTCGGCGAGGGGCCCGGCCACGAGGAGGGAGAGAGGGGTCACCACCGAGACCACGCTCTGGATCATGGTCAGAGTTCGGCCCTGCATCTCAGGAGCCGCCTCCGTCTGGAGGAGGGCGAGGAGGGAGCCATTGGCGATCGCGCTCGACAGCCCGGCGAGGAGGACTCCTCCCGCGGCGAGCCAGAACCCCCAGGGCGGGATGAGGCCGACGAGGAGGAACCCAGCTCCCATTCCCGTGACGCCGGTCAGGGCGGTGGCGATGCGGCGCCGGAACCCTCCCCACACGCCGAGGGTGAGACCCCCAGCCACAAGGCCGATCCCGAACGCGGAGTTCATCCACCCGAGGTGAATGACGTCCCCGCCGAAGTACTTGCTCACGACGAGGGGGAGGAGGGAGAAGGCGGGGCTGACCAGGAAGTTGACGAGGGCGGCCATCGACAGGAGGAAGAGGAGCCCCGGCCAGCCGAGGACGTAGTGAAACCCCTCCCGGACCTGCGTCAGGACCGAGACCCTCGGCCCTCCGGGCGCGGGGGACCCGTTGGGCTGGGGGATCGGGGTGAAGGTGAGTGGGAAGATCGCGATGGCGGCCGTGAAGACGTTGATCCCGAGGATCCCATACATGGGGAGAATGGCGAACAGGAGCGCGCCCAGGGGCGGGGCGATGACGTTCAGGGCGCCGTTCATCGTCTGGTTCAGGCCCGCGACCCGCGGGAGGTGTGCCTTGGGGACCATGAGCGATGTGGAGGCGGCCATCGCCGGCCAGTGGAAGCCGGTAGCCGCGGAGCGGACCCCCATGATCAGGAAGATGTGCCACAGCTGGACGCTCCCGCGGTAGAAGAGGTAGGCGAGGCCGGCCGAGGCGAACGCGATCACGAGGTCGGCGGCGATGAGCACGCGCCGGCGGCTCCAGCGGTCGACGAGGGCGCCGGAGAAGGGTCCGAGGAGGACCTGAGGGAGGAGGGCGGCGAGGGTCGCCGTGGCGAGCACCGTCGCCGAGCCGGTCGTCTTCGTCAGCCACCAGACGAGGGCGAACTGGTCGATCTGGCTCCCGACGAGCGAGATCTGCTGGCTTGTCCAGATCGAGAGGAACCGAGGCACCCAGCGGTGGCGGGTCGGGGCCTTCGTCGACTCCTCCTCTCGCGCGTCCGCCACGCCCTTACCGTCCTCAGCCCGCGCTGACGACGCTCACCCCGGCCACGGCGATCGTCGGGACCTTCAGGACGCCGTGCGCCCAACGCGCCTCGGCACCGAGGCCGATCAGGCTCTCCTTGAGGAGAAGATAGGAGTTTCCGGCGATCATCGTGTTCTTCACCCGGCCAACGACTCTCCCCTTCTCGATCTTGAAGGCGATGGCGACGTTGTTCGAGAAGTCACCCGACGCGAGGTTCCCTTGGCCGAGGCCGAGGACCGCCTCGACGAGGAGGCCCTCCTCGATCCCGGCGACGAGCTCCGCCTCCGGGGTCTCTCCCGCGCCGAGGAGGATGTTCGTCGTCCCGACCCCCGGCGCGGCGCGGAACGACCCGTCGCCGAACGGACTGCCGCGGCGGCCGTTCCCGGTCGACTCCGTCCGGGCGAGGGCGGCCGTGCGCAGGTCGTAGACGAACCCGTTCACGACCCCGTCGGTCACGAGAGGGGTGTGTCGAGTCGGAGTTCCCTCGTCGTCGAAGGCACCGCTCCCCACCGCACGAGGGATCGTCCCGTCGTCGGCGATCGAAAGCCGCGGGTCGAAGACCCTCTCTCCGATCCGGCCCTTGAGGGGGGAGGTCCCCATGTACACCGACTTCCCGTTCAAGCCCACGAGAAGGGAAAGGAGGAGGGCGAGGGCGCCGTTCGGGGTGAAGACGACCGGGAGTTTCGTCGATGGAACCGCTGCGACCCGCTCCCCCCACTTGAGCTCTTCGATCAGACGCGCGACGAGCGCGGCCGGCTCGAGCTCGTCGAGGTACGGAGTCAGCGCCTCCTTGGAGAGGATGAAGATGTCCCCCTCGCGCGCCTTCTCGACCTCAATCGCAATCGAGACCCGCGTCCGTTCCTCCTCGACCTCCAACCCGGACGTGTTCTCGATCGAGACCCCCTCGACCTCCTTCACCAGGGAGAGGTTCACCGTCGCTTGCGGATCGGCCTCGCTGAGTCTACGGATCGCCTCCTCCCCGATCGCGATCAGCTCCTCTTCCGCGACCTTCGCGACGGCGCGGTCGTAGACCGACGGGCGCGAGGCCAAAGAGACCTTCGGAAACGAGAACTCCGCCCTGTCCCCGTACGCGGCCGCGTCGATCGCCGCCGCGATCAGACGGGAGGGGTCCTTCACGTCGGTCGAGGTGGAGAACCCCAGGCGCCCATCGCAGACGACGCGCAGGGCCTGCCCCTCGATCTCCTGGGTCTTGACCGCCTCAAGCCTCCCGGCGCGGAACGTGATCGGGACGGTCCGGCTACGCAGAGAGAAGAGTTCGGCCTGCTCAACTTTCCCTTTAACCTTCGCCAGGACTCCCTTCATCGCCTCCCTCCTACCGTCACACCCTGAATGCGGATGTGCGGCGACCCGTCGGTGACCGCGAGGGGGTACTGGCTGCCCTTCCCGCACCCTCCCGATCCGCCATAAAACGAAAGGTCGTCCCCGATCCGGTCGATCGAGCGGAGCGTCTCGAAAACATTCCCTGTCAGGACGACGTCGCGTACCGTCTCCCCAAGCTCCCCGTTCACGATCTCCCGGCCGTAGGCGGCGGAGAAGGTGAACTGCTCGAAGACCGTCTGGCCTCCGTAGGCCCGGATCGCGTACAGACCCCGCTCGACTCCCTTGAGCATTTCAGAGAAGGTGGAGGTACTCGCCTCGATGTAGGTGTTGCGCATGCGCACGATCGGCTCGTGCTCGTAGGAGACGGCCCGCGCGTTCCCGGTCGGAAGGGCC
>CAYHEK010000088.1:0-5253 GCA_964355545.1 uncultured Thermotogae bacterium
CCTTCGGGGAGCGCGAAGCGGCGCACGGGGGCCTTTCTCGCTTCAGCGGGCAGGTTCTGCCGATCCTCTTCGGCTACAACAACTGGTCTCCCAAGTTCGGGTCGTGAACGGGACACGCGCTGAGGGGAAGGGGAGAGATGAGAGGGCGTTCGGAGGACGTAGAGGCACGCGAGGAGGGACGCCTCGCCGTCGTCCGCGGCGCCTCGTGGCCGGTGTGATGAGCGGGAACCCGCTCTCCGAGAAGGGCGAGAGAGGAGAATGAGGCGGCGGCCTCGTTCTCCTGATCCGTGAAGGAAGGGGGGAGTCGGATTGGAGGAGATCGTCCTAACGATCGACGGGCTTGAGGTGCGCGCTCGGGCGGGGAAGACGATCCTCGAGGTCGCGAAGTCTAACGGGATCCGCATTCCTACGCTCTGTCACCTCGAGGGAGTGTGCGACATCGGGGTCTGCCGTGTGTGCCTCGTCGAGGTCAAGGGGCAGGTGGTCCCGGCGTGCGTCACGCAGGCCGCGGCGGGGATGGAGGTCGAGACGAAGACGGAGCGCGTGAAGGAGCTTCGGCGCACGGTCCTCGAGCTTCTCTTCGCCGAGCGGAACCACATCTGCGCGGTCTGCGTCTCGAACGGCCACTGCGAGCTGCAGGATCTCGCCTGCGAACTGGAGATGCAGTCGGTCCGCGTTCCATACGTCTATCCTCGGCTTGTGCTCGATGCGTCACACCCCCGCTTCCTCGTCGACCACAATCGCTGTGTCCTGTGCGGCCGTTGTGTTCGGGTCTGTGCCGAGGTCGAAGGCGCCCACACCTGGGGGATCGGCCGCCGTGGCGCCCGAGCGCGTGTGATCACGGACCTCGACGTGGAGTGGGGGGAGGCCGAGAGCTGCACCGGCTGCGGGAAGTGCGTCCAGGCCTGCCCGACGGGCGCGATCGTCCTGAAGGGGAAGGCCCAAGCGGAGATGGTGAAAGACGCCGAACTCGTCCCGGACCTCGTGGAAAGGAGGGCCCGTGGCTAAGGTGAAGGTGGCGACCGTCTGGCTCAGCGGATGCTCTGGCTGCCACATGTCCTTCCTCGACCTCGACGAGGCGCTCCTTACCCTCGCCGGACGGATCGAGCTTGCGAACAGCCCCCTGACGGACCTGAAGGACTTCCCTGGCGCGGGCGTCGACGTGACCCTGGTCGAAGGGGCCGTGGCGAACGAGGAGCAGCGGGAGGTTGCCCACCGGCTGCGGGAGAAATCGCGCATCGTGATCGCCCTGGGGGACTGCGCGGTGACGGGGAACGTGCCGGGGATGCGCAACGGCATTCCACCGGACCGGCTGCTCGAAGCGGTCTACGGCCGGGAGCGGACCTCGAACGGCACCCTCCCCCGCGAGGACGTCCCGACGCTCCTCGAGCGGGTGCAGCCGCTCCACGAGGTGATCCCGGTCGACCTCTTCCTGCACGGCTGCCCTCCTCCGGCCGGCCTGATCGAGAAGGCGGTCTTGGCGCTCCTGGAAGGGAGGGTGCCCGCGCTCGTCGGACAGGACCTCAAGTTCGGGTGAAGGAGCGACGATGGAACGAGAGATCCGAATCGAGCCGGTGACGCGCATCGAGGGACACGGGAAGATCACGGTCCATCTCGACCGAAAGGGGAACGTGAGCGACGCGCGCTTTCACGTGACCGAGCTGCGCGGGTTCGAGGAGTTCTGCGTGGGGCGCACGGTGTGGGAGATGCCGGTCCTGACGGCGAGGATCTGTGGGATCTGTCCCGTGAGCCACATCCTCGCCTCAGCGAAGGCGGGGGACGCCATCCTCGCGGTTCGCGTCCCCGAGGCGGCGCACCTTTTGCGACGACTGATGAACCTCGGCCAGATCGTTCAGTCCCACGCCTTGAGCTTCTTCTACCTTTCCGCACCAGACCTCTTCCTGGGGTGGTCGAGCGACCCGACGGTGCGGAACGTCCTCGGTCTCGCCGAGGCGAGGAGCGACCTCGTGCGGAAGGGGATTCGTCTCCGCGCCTTCGGGCAAGAGGTCATTGAACGCCTGGGTGGGAAGCGGATCCACCCGGCCTGGGCGGTTCCTGGCGGGGTGAACCGGCCGCTTGAGCGGCCGGACCGCGACTGGATCCTGGCGCAGCTTCCTGAGGCGCTCGACACCACCCGCGGCACGCTCGACCTGTTCAAGGGTGCGTTCGCGACCGCGGAGGAGTGCGCCGACCTGGGTGACTTCCCAAGCCTGTACATGGGCCTTGTCTCAAGAGAAGGGGCGTGGGAGCACTACAAAGGCGTCCTTCGCGTCGTGGACGCCGTGGGGAAAGTCCTCGTCGACGGCCTCGATCCGGCGCGGTACGAGGAGGTGCTCGCCGAGGCCTCGGAGGCCTGGAGCTACCTCAAGTTTCCCTACTACCGAGGCTTGGGCTACCCGCAGGGGATGTACCGGGTCGGGCCGCTCGCTCGGCTGAACCTGTGCGACCGCTTTGGGACGCCCGAAGCGGACGCCGAGCTTGAGGAGTTCCGCGGCCGGGGCTCCGGCCGGTCGGGGCGGGTCTTCGACTACCACTACGCGCGGCTCATCGAGATCCTCGCTTCCCTCGAGCAGATGAAGGAGGTCCTCAAGGACGAGCGGCTCCTCTCGCCGCGGGTGCGGGCTGAGGCCGGGATCAACGCCGAGGAAGGGGTCGGGGTTCACGAGGCTCCGCGCGGGACCCTCATCCACCACTATCGCGTGGACCGAAACGGTGTCATCACCAGCGTGAACCTCATCGTCTCGACCGGCCACAACAACCTGGCGATGAATCGCTCGATTCTCGAGATCGCGCGGCGATTCATCCGGGGCGGCGCCTTCGACGAGGGGATCCTGAACCGCATCGAAGGTGGGATCCGGGCGTTCGACCCCTGCCTCTCCTGCTCCGTCCACGCCCTGGGGCGGCTTCCTCTCGTCCTTGAGGTCATGGGGCCCGCGGGGGAGGTCCGCCAGAGGTTGGTGCGGGACTAGCGTGGACGTCGTGATCGGGATCGGAAACCCCCTTCGCCGGGACGACGGGATCGGCCCACGGGTCGCTCAGGCGCTTCGAGCCTCCTCGTCCGTCTTCGTCTGTGCGGTTCAGGAACTCGTCCCCGAACTTGTCCTTTGCCTTCGTGACTCAAGGCGCGTCTTGTTTGTCGACGCGGAAGTGAATGGTGCGGAGGTGCGCATAAGCCGAGTGAAGAAGGGGGCTGCGGGATGGGGGCACGATCTCGGTCCGAGAGGGCTTCTCAAGGTCGTCGCGCAGGCGTTCGGGAGCGCTCCGGAGGCCTTTTCCCTCTCGGTGCCCGGGTTCGACTTCGGCTACGGCGAGGGGTTGAGCGGCCGAGCGGCCGCGTTCCTTCCTCAGGCGATCGACGAGGCGTCTCAGTGGCTGCAAGGAACCTAGGTCTCTATGGCGACAGAGCGTGAACAGGAGGTAGCGGTGAGGCACGCGATGGAGAAGTACTCGGCCACCCGGGACAACCTGCTCGACATCCTCTACGAGATCCAGGCGGCGGAGCCACGGCACTGCTTGACTTTGGAGGCCCTGCGGGCCGTGGCCGACTACCTGGGGATGCCGCAGGCCGAGGTGATGGACGCGGCGAGCTTCTACTCGATGTACAGCTTCACCCCGCGGGGGAGACACATCGTCCGCGTCTGCGTCTCGCCTCCCTGTCGCCTCTTTGGAGGAGAGCCGCTCCTCGCGGCCCTCAAGAAGCTGCTCGGGGTCGAGGTCGGAGAGACGACGCCGGACGGGGCGTTCACCTTGGAGACCTCGAGCTGCCTGGGGGCATGCGAGGTCGCTCCGGCGATGATGATCGACGAGGAGCGCTACGGGAGCTTGACGGAGGCGGAGCTCCGCGACGTGATCGAGCGGGTGAGGAGGACGGATGCGACGCGCTAGGACGCAGGCGAAGGACGAGCCGCGGATCGTGCTTGAGAACTGCGGAGCGATCGACCCGGAGAGCCTGGAGGAGGCGATCGCGGCGGGCGCTTACGAGGCCCTGGGAAAGGTGATCGAGGAGCAGATTTCTCCGCAGGAGGTGGTCGACGAGGTCACGCGGTCCGGCCTGCGCGGCCGCGGCGGGGCCGGCTTCCCGACGGGGAAGAAGTGGTCTCTCACCGCTCCCGGCCGGGAGCGGTATCTCATCTGCAACGCGGACGAGGGCGAGCCGGGCACGTTCAAGGACCGGCTGATCCTGGAGGGAGACCCGCACCAGGTGATCGAGGGGATGATCCTCGCCGGGTACGCGATCGGGGCAAGGCAGGGGTTTGTCTACATCCGCGGGGAGTACGCGCGATCGATCGATCGGATGACGCGCGCGATCGACCAGGCGCATGCCGCGGGGTTCTTGGGAGAGAAGATCCTGGGGTCGGGGATCTCCTTCGACCTTGCGGTCAAGCGAGGCGCGGGGGCGTACGTCTGCGGGGACGAGACGGCCCTCATCGAGTCGATCGAGGGGAAGCGCGGCTTCCCGCGGGTGAAGCCTCCCTACCCTGGGGCGGTCGGCCTGTGGGGACGGCCGACGGTCGTGAACAACGTGGAGACGCTTGCGAACGTCCCGGCGATCGTGAAGCGCGGGGCCGACTGGTTCCGCTCGTTCGGGACTCCGACCTCGCCGGGGACGAAGGTCTTCCTCATCCTGGGAGACGTCGAGCGCCCCGGCGCAGTGGAGGCAGAGATGGGGACGCCGCTCCGCACCCTCGTCTACGAGCACGGGGGCGGCGTGCGCGGCGGGAAGCGGTTCAAGGCCGCCCTGATTGGCGGGGCGGCCGGGGCGTTCGTGAGCGAGCGCGAGCTCGACGTCGCCATGGACTTCGACAGCCTGCGCACCCAGGCGAGCGCCGTCCTCGGATCGGGCTCTGTCCTCGTCCTGGGCGAGGCGGCCTCGCTCCCGGACCTCCTGGGTGGGGTGCTCGAGTTCTTCGAGCACGAGTCGTGCGGGCAGTGCACTCCCTGCCGGGCGGGGACCCCAGCGCTTGTGGCGATCCTCCGCCGCGCCCTCGGGAACGAGAGGCGAGGAGAAGACCTCGACCGGCTCGTTCGCCTCGCCCGGGTGATGCGGGACACCTCGCTCTGCCCGCTCGGGCAGTCGCCGGTCCTCCCGATCGAGAGCGCCCTGCGGCACTTCCGCGAGGAGTTCTTGACCTGCGCCGTGCGGGCGTAGGCCCGCCGGGCTCGTCAGGAACGCCCTATTCCGCGATGAACTCGCCGTAGGCAAAGAGGGTCGCGGTCCCCCCGGTGTGCCAGAAAAGGACCCGCTCCTTGGCG
>CAYHEK010000089.1:0-5251 GCA_964355545.1 uncultured Thermotogae bacterium
TGTCGAAGGCGAGCGAGCTCTTCCCCGATCCGGAGATTCCGGTGATGACGACGAGCCTCTCGCGCGGGATCTCCAGGTCGATGTTCTTCAGGTTGTGCTCGCGGGCCCCCTTCACCCGCAGGACGTTCACAGGCGCCTCCGCAGCTCGCGGATCTCGTCACGCAGGGCTGCCGCGACCTCAAACTCCAGATGCCCTGCCGCGTCGAGCATCTCCCGCTCCAGGTCGCGGATGAGCGCGAGGACCTCCGACCGACTGAGGCGCTCGACGTCGCGCACCGCCGGCCGTGCCGCTTCCTGCGGCGCGCGTATCCTCTGGAGGATGTCGGTCACCTCGCGTTCGATCGTCCGTGGCGTGATCCCGTGCTCGCGATTGTAGGCAACCTGGATCGCGCGGCGCCGGTTCGTCTCATCGATCGCGCGCTCGATCGAGTCGGTCGAGCTCTCGGCGTAGAGGAGGACCTTGCCGCGCACGTTCCGCGCCGCCCGGCCGATCGTCTGGATGAGGGAGGTGTCGGAGCGGAGGAACCCCTCCTTGTCGGCGTCGAGGATCGCGACGAGGGAGACCTCGGGGAGGTCGAGCCCCTCCCGCAGGAGGTTGATCCCCACGAGGACGTCGAACTTCCCCAGGCGCAGGTCGCGCAGGATCTCGATGCGATCGAGGGTCTCGATCTCGGAGTGAAGGTAGCGCGCGCGGATCCCCAGGTCGACCAGGTACTCGGTCAGGTCCTCCGCCATCCTCTTCGTCAAGGTCGTCACGAGGACCCGCTCCCCGCGTTCGACGATCTCGCGGATCTCCCCCACGAGGTGGTCGACCTGGCCGGTGACCGGATGGACCTCCACCTCGGGATCGACGAGGCCGGTCGGCCGGATGATCTGCTCCACGACCCGCTCGCTGTGTCGCCCCTCGTACGGACCGGGGGTCGCCGAGGTGAAGATCACCTGACCAACGTGCGCCTCGAACTCGGAGAAGGTGAGGGGCCGGTTGTCGAGGGCGGAGGGGAGGCGAAACCCGTATTCGACAAGGGTCTCCTTGCGCGAGCGGTCGCCGTGGTACATCCCGCGGATCTGGGGGACCGTCTGGTGCGACTCGTCGATCACAAGGAGGAAGTCCTCGGGGAAGTAGTCGAGGAGGACGGAAGGCGGCTGCCCCGCGGAGCGGCCGTCGAGGTGGCGCGAGTAGTTTTCGATCCCCGAGCAGTAGCCCATCTCCTGCATCATTTCGAGGTCGTAGCGCGTCCTCTGCTCGAGGCGCTGCGCCTCGAGCAGCTTTTCCTCCTTGCGCAGCCCGGCGAGCCGCTCCTCGAGCTCCTCCTCGATCGTCTCGACGGCGCGGCGCGTCCGGTCGCGCGGGGTGATGAAGTGCGAGGCCGGATAGATCGTGATCCGCTCCTCCTCGCGGAGGGGGTGTCCGGTGATCGGGTCGAGGAGGGCGATCCGCTCGACCTCGTCGCCGAAGAACTCCACCCGCACCACCTTCTCCTGATAGGCGGGGATGATCTCCACGGTATCCCCGCGGGCGCGGAAGGTCCCCCGCTCGAAGCCGACCTCGTTACGCGTGTACTGGAGGGCGACGAGGGAGCGCATCGCCTCGTCGCGATCCATCTCCCCTCCCCGAACGAGGGTGAGCGACATGTCGTGGTAGTTCTCCGGCGAGCCCAGCCCGTAGATGCACGACACCGAGGCGACGATGATCACGTCGCGCCGCTCGAACAGGGCGCTCGTCGCCGCGTGGCGGAGGCGATCGATCTCATCGTTGATCGAGGAGTCCTTCTCGATGTAGGTGTCCGTCTGGGGGATGTACGCCTCCGGCTGGTAGTAGTCGTAGTAGGAGACGAAGTAGTGCACCGCGTTCTCTGGGAAGAGCTCGCGGAACTCGTTGCAAAGCTGCGCGGTGAGGGTCTTGTTGTGCGCGATGACGAGAGTCGGCCGCTGCACGTTCTGGATGACGTGGGCGACGGTGAACGTCTTTCCCGTTCCGGTCGCGCCGAGGAGCGTCTGGACGCGCAGACCAGCCAGGACCCCGTCGGTCAGCTCCTCGATCGCCCGGGGCTGATCTCCGCGCGGTGTCAGTCGATCCGAGATGTGAAATCCTGCTTTCTCTCCGACGCGTGGCAGCTTCATCCTAGTGTACATGGTAGCCCCTCCTCGAGATCGGGGCAACGGGCCAATCCGGCACGGGAGTTGACAACCAAACGGACATGGAGAATGATCGCAGCATCCTACGTCTCGAGGAGGAGTCCTTGTCGCGTCGCTTCGTTTTCTTGATTCTGTTTCTCTTGTCTCTCTGCATGGCGGGGTTTGCTCAATCGGATTCCGGATCGGTCCAGACCGGCTCGACCTCCGCGGCGGAACCGAGCGTCGTGCAGCCGGGGCAAAGTACCGTCGCGCCGGAACCGAGTCTCGTCCAGACGGAGTCCGAGTCGATCGCCGCCTCGGTGAACGGGGAGTCGATCACCAAAGCGGAGCTGGAAGCGGCCGCCGGCACGAACCGGGTCCTCCAGTCCCTGTTCGCGCAGTTCCCGCGCTTCGCGCAGGCCCTCCTCACAACCCCGGAGGGGGAGGCCCTTCTCGACGCCTACGAACTCCAGATCCTTGACCAGATCGTGGAAAGCCGCCTCCTCGTTCAGGCGGCGGTCAAGGCCGAGGTGACGGTCGACGAGACGCTCGTCGAGGAAGAGGTAGAGGCTCGCACCCAGGGCATCTTGGAACAGAACCAGCTGACCACGGAGGAGCTCGAACAGATCCTCACTCAACAGGGCTCCTCCCTCGACGAGTACAAGGCGAGACTGCGCAAGGCCTTCCGCGAGCAGGGAATGGTCGAGGCCCTCCGTCTGAAGGTCACAGAGGACGTGACCGTGCCGGACGCGGAGGTCGCCGCCTACTACGAAGAGCACCAGAATGAGTTCAAGGATAAGGACGGAAAGGCCCAGCCCCTCACCGACGTGCAGGAAGAGATTCGCAAGTACCTCCTCGCGGACGCCCAAGACCGGGCCTTCAGCGACTGGTTCGCGGGAGCGAAAGCCCAGGCGAGGATCGAGATCTACCTCTGACGCGGGGTGAGCTCTCGCCCGCCAAGGATCGGACGCCGCCGGCAAGCCTTCCCAAGCCGTGACCCTGTCCGTCGGGAATGGAGGAAAGGTCTCTCGCCGCAAAGTCACGTGTCTGTTCTTCCTCTCGACCAGGATGTGACAATCGTCACATGGAGAAGCGCGAGTTCATGGAGAGGCTTGTCTCCCACGCCTCGCTCGACGCGATCGATTTCGCCTGCGACCTCGAGCTCGTCCTCGCGGAGGAGGTCCGGTACCTCCGGCGGGTGATCGACGCCCTCGCCGAGGCGGACGCCGTGGAGAAGGACGCCGTCACGGGCGAGCTTCGCGCCCGCCTCGCCGACAAGGACGCCCAGATCTCCCAGCTCCTCGATGAGAACCGCTTCCTGCGGGAGCGCTTGGCCTCTCTTTGTGGTTGACATCCCCGTCCTCATCCCGTAGTTTCTCGTTCGGAATGGCAAGGATCGGGATCGACGAACAAGTGAACCGGGCGCGGGCCGAGTACTCCGCGATCGAGGAGAAGCTCGTCGACCCGAAGGTGATCGCAAGTCCATCCTACCGCGATCTCACCCAGCGCTACGCCCACCTGCGCGACGTCCTGCACCTCGGCGAGGAGTGGGAGGAGCTCCGCGCCTCGATCGCCGAGGAAGAGGAGCTCTGGGAGACAGACGAGGAGCTGCGCGACGAGCTAGCCAAGGCCCTCGTCGAGGACCGTCGTCGCCTCGAGGCGATCGAGCGCGAGTTCTTGAACCTCCTCGTTCCCCCCGACCCGGAGGGCCGCAAGACGGCGATCGTCGAGATCCGCGGCGGGACCGGAGGGGAGGAGTCGAGCCTGTTCGCGTCCGACCTCTTCCGCATGTACGCCCGCTACGCCGAGCGCAAGCGCTTCAAGGTCTCCCTCCTCGACAGTCACCCCACCCCGCTCGGCGGGTTCAAGCAGGTCGTCTTCGCGATCGAAGGAGACGGCGCCTACGGCCGCTTCCGCTACGAATCCGGAGTCCATCGCGTGCAGCGCGTCCCTGCGACCGAGGCCTCCGGACGGATCCACACCTCGACCGCGACCGTGGTCGTCCTCCCCGAGGCCGAGGAGGTCGAGATCACGATCGACCCCAAGGACCTCAGGATCGAGACCTTCCGCTCCACCGGGCCGGGTGGCCAGAGCGTGAACACGACCGACTCGGCCGTGCGGATCACGCACATCCCGACCGGGATCGCGTCGAGCTGTCAGGACGAGAAGTCGCAGCACAAGAACAAGGCCCAGGCGATGCGCGTCCTGCGCGCCCGCCTGAAGGACCGCTACGAGAAGGAGAGGGAGGAGAAGCTCGTCGCCACGCGGCGCCGCCAGATCGGCTCCGGCGATCGCAGCGAGAAGATCCGCACCTACAACTTCCCCCAGAACCGGGTGACCGACCATCGCGTCGACCTCGACCTCTACAACCTGGAAGGGATCCTGGAGGGCGACTTGGACGCCCTGATCGAGGCGACCCGCGAAAAAGCGGCGGAGGCCGCCGCGGAGAAAACCCCGTAGCAATGTGAATTTCTTCCCGATCTCTTCTTGACAAGCTTTTCGACCCTTTGTACCATAGCGGCGGTCCCGGGTCTGTAGCTCAGCTGGTTAGAGCGCTCGCCTGATAAGCGGGAGGTCCCTGGTTCGAGTCCAGGCAGGCCCATTCCCTTTGCTTGACATCCCGTCTCGTGTAGGATAGGGTAGTAGCGGCTACGGGCTTGGACTGCACAAAGGAGGAGGAAGATGCCGGAAGAAGAGGTCCAGGGAACGGATGAGGAGCTTGTCCGGGTGATCGACAAGGGCCCGGGAGGACGGATCCACGTGCGGCTTTCGCGCTTCCGCGACCGAGACTATCTCGACATCCGCAACTTCTACGAGGCCGAGGAAGGAGAGTGGAAGCCAACGCGCAAGGGGATCGCCATCCCCGTTGAACTCTATGGCGAGCTGATCGCCGCCCTCAAGGAGGCCGAGCCTCGCATCGCGCAGCGCTCGCCGGGTCGCCCCACCGCGTGACCCCAAGCGCCGCGCGCTTGATGCGCGCACCGTCATCCCGCATAATCGAACAAGCGTTAGGTCCCGTCGTCTAGCGGCCCAGGATATCGGGCTCTCATCCCGGAGACACGGGTTCGAATCCCGTCGGGACCAGACGAGGCGACTGATGTGAGAACTGGCGGTAAGTCTCCGCCAGTTCTTGCTT
>CAYHEK010000090.1:0-5180 GCA_964355545.1 uncultured Thermotogae bacterium
TTCCCTTGACAAAGTCCACGATTCGTGCTAGAGTTCCGGCGTTGTTGGTGTCGTGCAGTCGTTTTAGCATGGAGTACGGGTCTTCCGGTTTCCGCATAGAACGTTCTGCCTCGATGAAACATCCAGCAAGAAGGAGGAGACATTCCCATGGCAGAGCGTGAGACCGGCACTGTCAAGTGGTTCAACGACAGCAAGGGCTTCGGTTTCATCTCGCGCGAGAAGGGCGGAGACGTCTTCGTACACTTCAGCGCGATTCGCGGCGAGGGCTTCCGCTCCTTGGGCGAGGGCCAGAAGGTGGAATTCACCGTCACCCAGGGCCAGAAGGGCCCCCAGGCTCAGGACGTGGTCGCGGTCGCCTAAGGATTAGAGACGATCGTTTGAAACAGCGTGCGGCGCACAGATGGTGCGCCGCATCGTTTTTCTATCCGACGTCGCGTCCTTCCAGGACGGCCTCGTAGAGGGTGCGAAGACGCTCGCCGATCCGCTCGAGACGGTGCTCCTCGGCCAGGGCCTCGGCCTGGCGAGAGAGAGCCGTGCGGAGGGGCTCCTCGCGAGAGACCCGCCGCACGAGGTCCACGAACTCCTCCACGCTCCGACCCAAGAGGCAGTTCGTCCCTTCCAGAAGCCAGCTCCGGTACTCCGGGAGGTCGCGCAGGACGAGCGGCCGGCCGAGGGAGGCCGCCTCGAGGACGACGAGGGACTGAGTCTCGCCAAAGCTCGGGAAGAAGAGCGCATCGCATGCGGAGAAGGCGCCCTGGGTGTCGCGCACGAACCCTGGGAAGCGCACGTTCGGGGGCCGGTGCGCGATCTTCTTGTGCATCGCTGGGTAGTAACTCAAGAGCCTCCCCCAACGATAGCCGTACCAGACAAAGTCGATCTCGGGGAGCGCCGCGGCGACGTCGATGAAGTCACAGACCCCCTTGCGCGGGATGACGTTCCCCGCGGAGTAGGCCGTGAATCGGTCAAGCGAGAGCTTCTCTCGGAACTCGTCGCGCCCAGCTTGCGAGAAGCGGAATCGCTCGCGATCGATCCCGTTGCTCACCACCGCCACGCGGTCCAGGCCCTTCTCACGGAGAATCTCCGCCGCCCGTTCCGAGGGGGTGAAGACGTAGTCGGCCTGGGAGTAGAACCAGCGGAGGTATCGGTCGTAGAGCGGGGCGACGCGGTTCGAAAAGGTGAAGCTGTCCAACATGTCGAAGGCGCCCACGCTGTGGGCGTGGGCCACGACCTTGACCCCGCGCCGTTTGGCGCGCCGCAGGTGGTAGAGGGACTTCGGCGCGTTCCAGTGGACGTGAAGGAGGTCGTAGCGGCCGTAGGGATCGGTCGTCACCTCGACTCCAGAAAGCCGCAGGGCCTCGAGCTGTTGCCGAAAGGCTCTGGGAAAGCCGGATGGCGTGAGAAACTCGATGCTCTCAAGGTAGAGACAGACCCTCATCCGTTCCCCTCTCTACGAACCGCGAAGACAGTCGACGTCGGGCCCAGAATCTACCAGCGTGCGCCACTTCCGTCAACTCAAGGAAGCCAAAGAAAACGAGCGCGAGGCCTCGCGGCCTCGCGCTTCACCGTCCTTTATCACGCGGTCGGCTGTGGTTACCGGCGAACTAGCCCCGCATCATACAAGAGCGGCCCTGCGGCCGGGACCCTGACCGCCCCAAGCCACCTGCTCCAGAGCAGGCTCCTGCCGAGGCTCCGTTCCCGCCCATCTCGCCCGCGTCGCGGCCCCAGCAGGGTCCGCCCTCCCCGTCCGCGCAAGGACTGCCCTGCGCGCAGCCGGGACACGCCTGACCGCGATCGCAGGTGCAGCCCTCTAACCCCATGCAAGGAGTCTCTCCCGGAGTCTCTATTCCGTCGCGCGACTCAAGGCACGGGCAGTTCCCGACGAGCGTCTGGGCAAGGCGCTCCTCGCTCGCGACTCCGCCGAGACCGTTCCCTGCGAGCGCCGCGATCCCCACGGCAAGAAGGCTCGTCACTACGGCCCCTACGATCCACGTCTTCGCTCGATTCATCATGTGTCTCTCTCCTTTGCAGCGAGATGCGGTAAGGGTAGAGAAGGGATGTGAACTCGCCGTGAAGAACTTCGCAAGAAGCCGTGGGTTCCTCTCCGTGTGAGGGGACCGGCGCCGGGCCGGCTACGCGTCGAGGCGGCTTGAGAACCGCCCCGGCCGCGGATCGGCAAGCCACTCTGGAAGGAGTTCCACGAGAGGCGCGGGGAGGAAGTCAACCTCGCCGAGCCGAGGAAGATCGCAGAGGAAGAACTCGATCTCCTCCTCCCGAGAGCGGAACCGGTCTCCCTCGCCGATTTCCAAAGAAACGCGGAAGAGGAAGTTCACCTCGACGTGTTTCTCCACCCCGTCGTGAAAGGAGTATTCGAGCACGCCCAGGAACTCGCCGACCCGGACTCTCGCCCCGAGTTCCTCTTCGATCTCGCGCGCGAGGGCGCTACGGATCGACTCGCCTTTCTCCACGTGGCCGCCGGGGAGGTAGGTGTGCCCCTTGACCAGGGAATGACAGAGGAGGACCCGCCCGTCTTCCACCCAGGCCCCGCGCGCGATGACCTCAATCGTCGGGCTCACCTTGCCTCCACACGTCTCAGAGAGCGTCTCTAGCGAGAGAGAACCGCGCGCACCGCGGCCACAAGGCCCTCGGCGTCGAGGCCGTGGTGGGCGAGGAGGGCCTCCGCCCTCCCCGACTCCCCGAACCGGTCGCGCATCCCCACGCGCACGAGCGGCGTGGGGAGTTCCTCGGCGAGGAGCTCCGCGATCGCGCCTCCGAGGCCTCCCGCGACCTCATGCTCCTCCGCGGTCACGACCGCGCCGGTCCTCTCCGCGGAGACAAGGAGGGTCTCCCGGTCGAGCGGCTTGATCGACGAGGCGTTCACGATCTCGACGGAGATCCCTTCCCTCTCTAGCGTCTCGCGCGCCTGGAGGGCAAAAGAGACCATGATCCCGCAGGCGAAGATCGAGACGTCGCTCCCCCCGGCAAGAATCACAGATCGGCCGAGCTGGAACGTGTACCCCTCTTCGAGGAGGACGGGGAACTTCTCGCGGGAGAGGCGGACGTAGACCGGGCCCTCGTCGTAGCGCGCGGCGAACCGCGTGACCGCCGCGGCTTCGACCGCGTCCGCCGGTACGATCACCGTCATGTTCGGGAGGACGCGCATCGTAGCGATGTCCTCGAGCATCTGGTGGCTCGCCCCGTCCTCGCCCACGGTGAGGCCGGCGTGGGTGGCGACGATCCGCACGGGGACCTTGGGGTAGGCGATGACCTGCCGCACCTGCTCCCACGCCTTCCCGGCCGCGAAGACGGCGAAGGTCGACGCGAACGGCCGATATCCGCTCATGGCGAGGCCGGCGGCCGTCCCCATCATGTCCGCCTCAGCGACCCCCATGTTGAAGAATCGCTCCGGGTGCTCCTTGGCGAAGAGGCTCGTCTTGGTCGAGCCGGCGAGGTCGGCGGTGAGGACGACAATCCGTCTGTCCTCGTGCCCGAGCTTGGCCAGGGTGGCGCCGTAGGCGTCGCGCGTCCCCTCGCAGCGCTCGAAACTCATTTGGGAACGCCCTCCCAGTCCTTGAGGAAGCGTTCGATCCCAAGCGACGTGAGGGGATGGTCGAAGAGCCTCTTCAGAACGGCGTAGGGGACGGTCGAGATGTCGGCGCCGAGGAGGGCGGCCTGGAGGACGTGCTGCGGGTGACGGACGCTCGCCACGATCACCTCGGTCGGGAAGGCGTAGGCCTCGTAGACGTCGAGGATCTCCTCCACGAGCCCCATGCCGTCTCCGCCGACGTCGTCGATCCGGCCGACGAACGGGGAGACGAAGCTCGCCCCGCACTTAGCGGCAAGGAGGGCCTGGTTCGCGGAGAAGACGAGGGTGACGTTCGTGCGAATCCCCTCCTCGGCGAGCCCCTGCACGGCCTTCATCCCGGGAAGGGTCATCGGAATCTTGATGACGACGTTCTCGTGGATCTTCGCGAGCTCGCGCGCCTCCTTCACCATCCCTGCGGTGTCGAGGGCGGTCACCTCCGCGCTCACCGGGCCGTCGACGAGAGCACAAATCTCGGCGAGCACCTCTCTGAACGGTCGCTTCTCGGCCGCGACGAGGGACGGGTTCGTCGTCACTCCATCGACGAGCCAGGCCATCTCCCGGATCTCGGCGACGTTCGCCGTGTCAATGAAAAGCTTCATCGTCCCTCCTTATTCCCAACGCAGGGAGCGCACCCGCGCCAAGTTTATCGGGTCGGCATCTCCTTGGCCATCGATCTCTTTCGGCGTCTCGAGAATGAACGGGAGGTCGAAGAGGGCTGGGTGGTTCACGAGGAGGGAGACCCCCTCCTCCCCGATCTCGCCGCGGCCGATGTGTTCGTGTCGGTCGCGACGCGAGCCGAGGGGGTACTTTGAGTCGTTCAGGTGGACCATCCTCAGGCGCTCGAGGCCGACTTCGCGGTCGAGTGCCCGTAGGCTCTCTTTGAGTCCCTCGCCGGTCCGAAGCTCGTAGCCAGCGGCGAAGGCGTGGCAGGTGTCAAGGCAGATCCCGACGCGACGTGAGTCGTTCAGGGCCTCAAGGATCGCGCCAAGCTCGGAGAAGCGCGCCCCCATCGTCGTCCCGGTCCCCGCCGTGTTCTCAAGGAGGAGCCTCACGTGAGGGTGTGAGGAGAAGGGCGCGGCTGCGATCACCCGGTCGAGGGCCGAGACGATCCGCTCGATTCCCCGCTCCTCGTCCGCGCCCTTGTGCGACCCAAGGTGGGTGACGATCCAGTCGATCCCGAGCGCCCCCGCGCGCTCCACCTCCTCCGCCAGGGCGGCGACCGAGCGTTCGAAGAGGTCCTCCTCGGGGCTCGCCAGGTTCAGGAGGTACATCGTATGGACGACGAGGTAGTCGACCGTCGAGCTTCGGAAGCGCTCCCGAAAGGCGGTGGCCTCCGCGGCCGCGATCGGCTTCATCCGCCACGAGGAGGCGTTGTGGGAGAAGATCTGTAGGGCGTTTATCCCCAGGTCTTCCGCGGCGTCGATCGCGCCGACAAACCCCCTTGCGATCGAGAGATGACACCCAAGGAGCATCCCTCCCCTCCTCCACAAGCGCACGATCTCCCCCGATTATGAGAAGCCTTGAATGGCCGGACAAGCAAGAACGTGCTTTGGAGGACGGAGAGATGAGTTCGGTTTTCTAGCTCCCCGGTTGTGCG
>CAYHEK010000091.1:0-5133 GCA_964355545.1 uncultured Thermotogae bacterium
TCGGGGACTACGTCAGCTTCTACCTCGCGCTCATGAATCAGGTCGATCCCACCCCTGTTCGTCTGATCGAGGACTTCAAGGGGGCGCTCGAGGAAAAGTTGAAACTACGTGAGGGGATGCAGGATTAGAAAGTGATTCTGGGGGACGAAAGGAGGGAATCCGTGGAGGAGTACGAGGTCGAGCTCGTCGACTACCTGCGGGTGATGTGGAAGGGGAAGTGGGTCATCGTCGCCTGTTTCGTGGTGGCGCTGGGCGTCGCTGCGGGTGTCACGTGGACTCGACCGCCCCAGTACTCCGAGACGGTCTCTTATCGCTTCTACGAGAGACTCTCTTCCTTTGTGGACGCTCAGGAACTGGATCTTATCGACAGAGGCTCCGCGACCGCCGCGGGGAGGAACGAAGAGGAGGTCGCCCTGCTCCTCGGAGCGGTGCAACAAGCCGACGTCTCCTCCCTCGGGAGTCACCTAAGGCTTGCGAGCGAACGGAAGGGGGACTCCCTTCAAGTGACGCTCAGCGGCGCGGGCGATCCAGAAAGCCTTCTCGAGGCCCTCGATCGGCTGAACGCGGCGGTGACGGAGTACCTGAGCGCGCAGATGCGTGTCGAGAAAGAGCGGGTGAGTTCTGAACTTGAGCTACGCATCGCGCGGCTTGACCGGCAGCGCGACGAGCTCCGAGAACGAATGGGGGCGATCGAGTCGCGCGATGATCCTCTCCTGCCCTATTTGGCAGAGAAGGTCGTCGAGTACGAGGCACGCCTTGTGGAGGGCGAGGTCGGGCTCGAAAGCCTGCGTTCCGCACCCGTGACCGACCTGTTCGCTTTGGAGGAAGTCTCGCGGTCTCCCATCTCTCAGATCGGTCCCAGTCGGCGGTTGAACCTCGCTGTCGGCGGGGTCCTGGGGCTCTTCGTGGGAGTTCTCCTCGTTTTCTTCCTTCACTACCTCGCTGGGGTCAAGGAGCGGGAGCGGCCTCGCGCGGCACTGTAAGGTCCTGTAGGCTTATCGCAGCGCCTGGAAGAGGCTCCAGCTTCCGAGGAGGACCACGGCGACCGCCACGGCCAGGGTGAAGGACCGCTTGGGAAGCCAGCGCACGGTCAGGGCGGCGAGGGGGACGGCGAGGACTGCCCCGAGGAGCAGGGGCGGCGCGACGTGCCACGACGTCCCTGGCCGCAGGACGAGGTAGGAGACTACGCCGACCGTGCAGGTGAACGCCTCGGCGAGGCTCGTGATCCCAACTGCGTTCTTCGGGCCGACCCCGGAGACGATCTGGCTCGGCATCATGAGCGGGCCGTAGCCGCCGCCGGAGATCCCCTTGTTGAACGAGGCGACCCCGCCGACCCCCAGGAGCCCCACGAGGCGCCGCCAGGAGAACGGGAGGACGCCCCTCCGCCGCTGGAGGATCATCAGCCCGCCCATCGCGAGGACGAGGGAGGCGATGTAGGTCTTGACGACCTTGGTCGGGAGGCTGACCGAGGCGACGACCCCGGCGATGGCTCCGGCCGCGCTCACGATCCCGATGACGAAGCCGATCTTGAGGTCTGGCGAACCAAGCTTGAAGTTGACGTTTCCAGCCTTGTGGTGCAGGACGACCCCGGCGAGGTCGGTGGCGAGTTCAGAGAGGAGGACCGCGGGAACGACCTCAGCCGGGACGAGGCCAAACAAGAAGAGGATCGGCGTTAGGGCGGTCCCGTAGCCCATCCCGAGGGTGGAATCGACGTACTCGCAGGCGAACGCTAAGGGTGCGAGGTGCCAGGGAAACATGCTCGTCTCCTTTGTACTCCAAGAAGAGTACGCGCAGTCTAGCCGCTCTTTCCCATCCCGTCAACCTTTCTTGCGCCTCTCCCCGGGCTAGCCTATACTCCAAACGGAGTATGCCAAGCGATCGGGTCACCCTGAAGATTCCTCGGCCGCTCTACGAGAAGCTGAGGCAAGCCGTGGAGGGGACTGGGTTCCGCTCGGTGAACGAGTTCGTCACGCACGTCCTCCGCGATCTCGTGGCCGAGGCAGACAGGGCCCCCACGGCTCTCTCGCCGCGGGAGGTTGAGCTCATTCGTCAGCGGCTGCGGAACCTCGGCTACCTATAAGACTTCACACACAGGAGGAAGGACGTGTCGCAGGGATTCGTCGTTTGGTTCACCGGCCTCCCCGGTTCGGGGAAGACGACGCTCGCCAAGGCCCTCGTGGAGGAACTCAAGAAGCGGGGGCTCGCCCACGTGCAGCGCCTCGACGGCGATGTGATACGTCAAGATTTGACCCGTGACCTGGGGTTCTCGAAGGAGGATCGCGACGAGAACATCCGCCGCGTGAGCGTCGTCGCCTCGCTCCTTGCCCAGAACGGCGTCGCGGCGCTGTGCGCCTTTGTCTCCCCCTACCGGGAGGCAAGGCGTGAGGCGCGCGGCCGCGCGCCGCGTTTCGTCGAGGTCTTTTGCCGCTGTCCTCTCCCGGTTCTTGTCGAGCGCGACCCCAAGGGGATGTACAAGAAGGCCCTCGCCGGGGAGATCCGCGGCTTCACCGGGGTCGACGACCCCTACGAGGAGCCGGAAGAGGCCGAGGTCGTCTGCGACACGGGTCGGGAGAGCGTTGATGAGTCCTGCGCTAAGGTCCTCCACTACCTTGAGGAGCGCGGCCTCGTTCCAACGGCCGCCGGCCGCGTCCCCCCGCACGGCGGCAGGCTCATCACGCGGACCCTCGCCGGGAAGGAGGGGGAGGCTACGCGCCGCGCGGCGAAGGGACTGCCTCGGCTTGCGCTCGATGCGTACTCCGTTCACGAGCTGCGTTGTCTTGCGACCGGGGTCTACTCTCCCCTCACCGGGTTCCTGGCCGAGGAGGTCTACAAAAGCGTCGTCGAGACGATGCGTCTCCCCGATGGCACCGTCTGGCCGCTTCCGGTCGTCCTCCCCGTCGCGGGAGAGATCGCTTCTTCCCTGCGGCCCGGAGGGGCGGCGGTCCTCACTGGCCCGGGCGGGGAGCCGCTCGGCGTGATCAAGCACGTTGAAGTCTTCGAGCGCGACCCTCTCTGGGAGGCGCAAGAGGTCTTTGGGACCGAGGACCCGACCCACCCGGGCGTGAATAGGCTCCTCTGTGAGCCGCGGACCCTCGTCGGGGGCGAGGTCTCCGTCTTCTCCCTTCCCGAAGTCGAGTTCCCCGAGATCGCCCTCACGCCGGCAACGGTGCGGGAGGAGATCGCCCGTCGGGGATGGAGGACCGTCGCCGCCTTCCAGACGCGGAACCCCCTCCACCGCGCGCACGAGCACCTCCTCCGCTTGGCCCTCGAGGTCTGCGACGGTTTACTCCTTTCGCCCCTCATGGGCGAGACGAAGGCGGACGACGTCCCCGCCGCGGTCCGCCTCGCGACCTACCGCGCCATTGTGGGGGACTACCTCCCCCGGGAGCGCGTCCTCATCGCCTCCTTCCCGGCGAACATGCGCTACGCCGGGCCGCGGGAGGCGATCTTCCACGCCCTGTGCCGTAAGAACTACGGGGCGACGCACTTCATCGTGGGGAGAGACCACGCCGGCGTGGGGAGCTTCTACACCCCGTCGGCGGCGCAGGAGGTCTTCGACCTTTTCCTTCCGGAGGAGCTCGGGGTCGTCCCCCTCCGGTTCGAGCCGGCCTTCTTCTGCCGCCGCTGCGGGGGGATGGCGAGCGAGAAGACGTGCCCCCATCCTCTAGAGAGTCGCGTCTCCCTCTCGGGGACGAAGCTCCGCGCGGCCCTCGCGGAGGGGAGGCTCCCCCCGCCCGAGGTGACGCGGCCGGAGGTGGCGGCGATCCTCTTGGAGGCGATCCAGTGAGGAAGCTTGCGCTTATAGGCCTGGACTGTGCCGACCCGGTCCTCCTCCGGGAGCTCTTGCCGAAGCTCCCCACGCTGCGGGAGCTCGCGGCCGGCGGCAGCTTCGCCCGCCTGCGGTCGGTCGACCCGCCGATCACCGTCCCGGCGTGGATGTGCATGATGACGGGAAAGGACCCCGGCGAGCTCGGCGTGTACGGGTTCCGGAACCGCAAGGACCACTCCTACGACGGGTTGGAGGTCGCCTCCTCGGCGCGGTTCTCGTCCCCTCCGGTGTGGGAGGCCCTAGGGAGGCACGGGCTTCGCTCGATCCTCGTCGGGATCCCCGGCACCTACCCGCCCCGGCCGGTGCGCGGGCTCCTCGTCTCCTGCTTCCTCGCCCCGAGCACGGACTCAGACTACACCTACCCCTCTTCCCTCCGCGAGCGCGTGAGGCGCCTCGTGGGAGACTACCTCCTGGACGCGCGCGACTTCCGCACCGAGGAGAAGGCTCGCCTCCTGGAAGAGGTCGTCACGATGACGAAGCGCCGCTTCGCCCTCGCTCGCGGCCTCCTTGGAAGCGAGCCGTGGGACTTCTTCGCCATGGTCGAGATCGGGCCGGACCGGATCCACCACGCCCTGTGGGCCCACCACGACTCCGGGCACCCCCGCCACGACCCGAAGAGTCCGTTCCGGGACGCCCTCTTGGAGTACTACCGGCTCCTGGATGAGGAGATCGCCCGTCTCCTCTCCGACCTCCCCGGCCGGACGCAGGTCCTCGTGGTCTCCGACCACGGCGCGCAGCGGATGGAGGGCGGGATCGCCCTGAACGAATGGCTGGTCGGGAAGGGATACCTTGTCTTGAAGAGTCGTCCCGAAGAGTCGCGGACGCGCATGGAGGACCTCATCCGGGGAGAGAAGGTCGACTGGCCGCGCACGACCGCCTGGGGAGAGGGAGGGTACTACGGGCGTGTCTTCCTGAACGTGGAGGGCCGCGAGCCACAGGGACTCGTCCCCCCTGCGCGCTACGAGGAGGTGCGGGCGCGGCTCATCGAGGAGATCGCGGGGATCCCGGACGAGGGGGGGTGCCCCATCGGGACGCGCGTCCTGCGGCCGGAGGAGATCTACCGTGAGGTCCGCGGGATCCCGCCCGACCTCCTCGTCTACTTCGGGGACCTTCGCTTCCGTTCGATCGGGTCGGTCGGCTGGGGGAAGGTTCACGTGCGCGAGAACGATACCGGCCCAGACGACGCGAATCACGCCCCTTACGGGATCCTCATCGCCCACCCGGCCGAGGAGGAAGGCGGGGACCGATCGCTCCTCGAGGTGAAGGACCGAATCCTCGAGCACTTCGGCCTGGAGGGAGGATGA
>CAYHEK010000092.1:0-4780 GCA_964355545.1 uncultured Thermotogae bacterium
GGATTGGTTGGCTTTCTTCCCCTCCGATTGGCGGTTGACCCGGCCGCATCGCGGTGGTTGGATTAGACCAATCGTTGGGCTCCGACGAGACAGGTCCGTGCGGAGGGCTTGTTTCTCGTGGGGCCGCTAGAATCTCTCTTTCTCCGAGGGGCGAGGGTAGAATGACGGCAATACGGGAGATGACCGCTCGCGACCTGCCGTTCGCCTATCTCGTGAGGGAGGTCGCAGGGTGGGGAGATCCCGGCCGGGAGTTGGAACGGGCCTTCGCCCTCGAGCCCGCGGGCTCCTTCATCGCAGAAGAGGGGAAGGATCCTATTGGGATGGTGATGGCGACCTCCTACGGCCCTCTCGCCTTCATCGGAAACCTGATCGTCCTGCCGAGCCACCGAGGACGAGGGATCGGGGCGGACCTCATGCGGGCTGCGATCGCCTACCTACAAGAAAACGGCGCGGAGACGGTCCGCCTGGACGCCGTCCAGGCGGCGGTTCCGCTCTATCGCCGCCTCGGCTTCGTGGAGGAGGGCCGGTCCCTCCGCTTCCGCGGGAGGGGACGCTTCACCTCTCCGTGCGGCGTTTTGCGGATGGAGACCTCCTCCCTCCCCGAGGTCCTTCATCTTGACCTTTGCTTCTTTGGCGGCGACCGCTCGCGGGTCCTGTACCAGGCCTTCGAGGAGGCTCCCGAACTCTCTTTCGTGCGGTATGACGAGGGAGAACTTGTGGGGTACCTCTTCTCCCGCAGGATTCCGGCCGGCGGGAGGATCGGCCCGTGGGGCGTCCGGCCGGGGAGGTCGGCCGGAGAGATCGCCGACTCCTTGCTCCTCGCGGGCCTGAATGCCTTTGCGGATCAGTCGGTCGGCGTGGGGGTTCTCGAGATGCACAAGGCCAGTCGCGAGATCCTCGTCCGACACGGCTTCGAGGAGGGACCCTCTAGCGTCCGGATGCGCCTGGGGCCGGACCGTCACCGAGGGGAGGAAGAGGGGCTCTTCGCGATCGGATCTCCGGCCAAGGGCTGATCCTGGATAGCATAGTGGGGAGGAGGTGGGGCGCGTGAAGGGGATCGAAGACGAGCCTCTCTCGCCGGAGAACGTCGCGGAGATCGTCTGCTCGCCGGGCGGGCTCGAGGTGAAGGGAAAGGCCTTTCACGGAGAGACCGAGCGGACGTGCGAGTGGCGGGTGGAGATGCTGAAACTCGGGATGGAGCCGCCGCTGCCCGTACAGCATCCACCACGCCACACGCGTGAGGGAGGGCCTGGATGGATTCGCCGGGGAGAAGTGGATCCGTTACACCTCGTACCGAATCGATACTCACGAAGAGGCTCTTCGCACGTCGATTTCACCCTGGGACTGGGACTTCCTCTTCGTGAACCGAAAGCAGGTCGCCCTCCACGACCTCGGGAAGGAAGGACTCGGGAGACTGATTGCGTCCAAGCTCGCCTGGCTGGGAGAAGAAGGGCGCGAATAGATAAGGAGGGACGATGAAGGAGTACCGCTTCGTTCAAGTCGACGTCTTCACCGATCGCCCCTTCGGGGGGAACCCTCTCGCCGTCTTCCCGGAGGCCGAGGGCCTGACGGACGAGGAGATGCAGGACCTCGCGCGGGAGATGAACCTCTCCGAGACGACCTTCGTCCTTGCGCCGCGGGAGCGGGGCGCGGACTTCTGGGTGCGGATCTTCACCCCGGCGGCGGAGCTCCCCTTCGCCGGTCATCCCGTGATCGGCACGCACTTTACCCTCGCTCACCTCGGCCGTGTCCCCCTCCGCGAGCCTGTGACGACGGTGCGCTTCGAGCTCGGCGTGGGCGTCCTCCCCGCCGAACTCCACGTGGTCAACGGCCGCGTGACGCGAGTGGTGATGACGCAGGGCCGCCCGACCTTCCACGCGCAAGTCGACGACGTGGCCGACCTCGCGGCCGGGCTCGGCCTCCCCGCGGCGGCGATCCAAAAGACCGGCCTCCCGGTCGAAGTCGTCTCGACGGGGGTCCCCCAGATGATGGTCCCCGTCCGCTCCCTGGCCGAGGTGCAGTCGATCGATCCGCACAGGCTGAACCTAGCGTTTCTCGATCGGGTCTGTCGCGCGGTGGGGACGAAGACGGTCCTCGTCTTCACTCCTGAGACGGAGCGTCCCGAGGCGACGGTCCACGTGCGGGTCTTCGTGCCCTTCCTCGGGATCCCCGAGGACCCGGCGACGGGGAGCGCGAACGGCGCCCTGGGGGCGTACCTCGTCCGTCACCGCGCGGTGCCGCTCACCGCACCGACGGTCCGCATCCAGTGCGAGCAGGGGAAGGAGGCGGGCCGGCCGAGCACCCTGAACGTGGAGGTCGACCACGAGGGTGGGGAGCCAAAGACAGTGCGGGTCGGAGGCGAGGTGGTCCCAGTCCTCGAGGGCGTGGTCCGGTTCTAGAGGGAAGAAAGTGAAGTACCTGATCACGGCGGAAGGGACCCTCGCTGCCGCCCGCAGGGACGGGGTCGAGGAGTCGGCGCTCAAGGTCGAGCGGTTCGCCGTCATGACCTTCAACCGGGCGGTCCTGGATCGACTGACAGAGCGGTGCGGACTGGCCGACGTGGGGTGGCTCTCCCCGCGGCACCATCCTTACGCCGCGCCGGAGGTCGTGAAGCGCGGGACCTACCAAGGGGTCGGGGTCACCGTCCTCGTCCCGCCGATGGGCGCCTCCCCGCTTGCGTGCGTGGCAGAAGACCTCGTGGCCTGCGGGGCCAAGGTCCTCGTCCTTGCCTGCGCGGCCTGGTCGCTCGGGGAGCCAGTCCGCTTCGGGGACCTCGTCGTCCCCCGCACCTCGATCGGTCTGGACGGGACATCGATCCACTACGGGAACCGGTCAAAGAGGGTCGCCGCGGACGAGGAGCTCGTGGGAGTCCTCGTTCAGGCGGCTCGCGAGCGAGGAGCGGCGGTGCACGTCGGCGGGAACGCGACCTGCGAGGCGCCCTACCGGATCACCCCGCGGATGGTCGCCTCGTTCCGGCGGCGAGGGTGCTTGTCCATGGAGAACGGCGAGGCGAGCGCGCTCTTCGCCCTCGCCCGCTCGCTCGGGGTCCGCGCGGCCGCCCTCTTCCAGCCCTACATCGACCTTACCCAGGGATGGGACCCCGCGCGGTTCGACGAGCGCTATCAGGCGACCGGAAGGCTCCAAGCGGAGGTCGCGCTCGCGGCCCTCAGTCGTCTAGGGGCCTCGGCCGGCGAGAGTGAGGCAGTCGTGTGAGACAAGAGGAGGGTCCGAGAATGCGCCTGTGGCAGACGAACCCCATGTTGGCCATCTCCCTTGCGCGCGGCCGGGGGTGCACGGTCTGGGACAAGGACGGGAGGGCCTACCTCGACCTCCTCGCCGGGACTTGGTGCAACGTCCTCGGCTACGGCCACCCGCGCCTCGTCGAGGCGATCCAGGACCAGGCGCGTCACCTCGTCCACGTCGGCGCTCCGTTCTCCACCCGCGAGGTCGGGGAGAGCCTGCGAAGGCTCGGAGGGGTCGTTCCCTCCGGCCTCGACCGCGCCGTCTTCCTCAACACGGGAAGCGAGGCGGTCGAGCTTGCGCTCAAGATGGCCCGCGCCGCGACCGGCTCCGACGGCCTCGTCATCACGGAGAGGGGCTACTACGGCGCGACGGCGTACGCCCTCTCCCTCTCCGAGGCAGGGCGGGCCGCGTCGTACCTCCCGCGGCCAGAAGGGGTCCTCTGCCTCCCCGCCCCGACCTGCTACTCCTGCCCGGTCGGGGCCTCCCCGCCGTGCGGCGACTTCCCGTGCCTCGACTCCCTGAGGGCGGCCGCGGAGGAGGGGCCCGGCCGCCTCGCCGCGGTCCTCTACGAGCCACTCCTCACCGCGGGCGGGGTGATCGTCCCGCCGCAGGGCTACGGCGCGGCCCTCGCTGAGCTTGCGAAGCGCTCGGGCGCCCTCCTGATCGCGGAGGAGGTGACGACCGGGATGGGCCGCACCGGGCGGTGGTTTGCCTGCGAGCACGACGGAGTCACGCCTGACATCCTCGTTGTGGGGAAGGCGCTCGGCGCCGGGCTCCCCGTGGCGGCCGTCGTGACGAGTGAGGAGGTGGAGGCGAGCGCCTCCAGGGCCCTTCGCCACGTTCAGTCGCACCAGAATGACCCCTTCTCCGGCCGCATCGCCTCGACCGTGATCGACGTCCTCGAGGAAGAGGGCCTCGTGGAGCGGGCCGCCCTGCGCGGAGACCACTTTCTCGAGAGGCTCGCCGAGCTCGAGGGGAGGTCCCCGTTCATCAAGGGCGTCCACGGGAAGGGGCTCGCCCTCGCGATCGAGCTTGAGCAAGGGGAGGCGCCGAGCCGACGGGGGGCATCGCTTTTGCTCATTTCGGCGAGAGGGGGCTTTGAGGAGCGGCCGGCGCTCCGGTAGGATCGGGCTCCACGACGGGAGGGGACGTGGCTGTTCGAATCATCGATCTCACGCGGGAGATGAGGGATGGGATGGAGACCTACCCCGGCGACGTGGTCGGGATGAGGCTCGATCGATTGGCGCGGCCGGAGGCGCACGGCTTCAACCTGAGCCGCTTCGCGAAACTCTCCTCCCACTGCGGGACGCACCTGGACGCCCCGCTTCACTTCGTCTCTGACGGGAGCGACGTCGCCTCCCTCCCCCTCCGACTCTTCCCGGCGGTCGTCTTGCCCGCACAGAAGAAAGCGATCGGGCCGGAGGCCTTCTCCCAGGCAGGACCCCTCGACGGCCGGGCCGTCCTCCTCCACACCGGCTGGGACGCTCGACTCGAGACACCGACGTACTACCGCGACGCCCCGTTCCTCACGCCCGAG
>CAYHEK010000093.1:0-4746 GCA_964355545.1 uncultured Thermotogae bacterium
GCGCGCGAACGCGATCTTGGGGAACCGCTCCCAGGACGTCCTCTACCCCAAGAGCGAGTGACGGGCCAGGCCTCGCTCCGCCCTGCGGCTCACTCCGCGTAGTAGAAGTGCGTCACCAAGTCGACGTTCAAGAGGACGTCGCTTGAGTCGAAGTACTCGGCCGCGATGAGGATCGGGACGGTCGCCTTGACGTCAACGGCCCCCCATAGGGCGTCCGCGACCCCAAGGAGGCTCGGCGCGTGGTAGTAGTTCGTCTCGTGAGGGTCTAGGACGAAGTCGATCTCTTTCTGGAGATCCCCGAAGGAATCGTAGAGGAAGAGGGTCCCCGCCGCGGGTGAGGGATTGGGATTCACGATCACGATCCCGGTCGTCTGCTCGGGCGTGCTCGAGTAGTTGAGTCCGTACCAGTAGTAGGTGTACCCCTCCTCCTCAGGGAACGCGCCTTCGATGTTGTCCGATCCGCACCACGTCTCGTTCTCGAACGTCTCGACCCCAACGGTGAGAAGACCCGGCGTCTCGATCAGGACAAGGCCAAAGGTAGCCTCCCCGGGCGCGATGAGATCCGAGAGGACGTGATACTCCGACTCGTAGGGCTCAAGTTCCCACGAGTCCGCCCTCGGATCCAGGCGCGTCCCGTAGGCGTCGTAGATCTTGAGGGTGTAGTAGGTCGCCTCCCCGCCAGAGTTCATCACCACGAGGGCCGTATCCTCCACCCCCGAACAGTCGTAGTAGAGGGCGTAGCTCGTCCCTCCCGCCACAAGGCCAACGGCCGCGAGAAAGAGAAGTGCCGCTAGGCCGACCGATCCCGTCTTCATGCGCAACCTCCTCCCCGAAAGGTACACGTCGTCGCCATTCTAGTGCGACGGGCGCAGAAAGGCTACTTGTCCGCGGGGAGGGAGGGGGACCCGTCCGCCTCGACGCGGGTGAGGGCGGAGAGTTCCCTCGAGAAGGCGGTGAGGTGGTCCCGCGCCTCCTGGAGCCGTTCGATCGCGTGGCGGAAGTGCTTGTACACAAGGTCGTAATCCCCCTCGATCTTGGCGAACGCCTCGCGCAACGCGGAGAGGTGCCCGAGGACGGCCTGGATGTTCTCCGCGAGGCGCAGGCCGGAGAGGCCGAGAAGGATCGTCTGCAGGTAGGCGAAGAACGAGTTCGGGGAGACGGGGACCACGCGGCGGGAGAGGGCGTAGGGGAAGAGGTGGCACTCCTCCGGAAGGCGCTCGTCGCGGGTGATCACCTCGTAGTACACGTTCTCCGCCGGGATGTACATCAGGGCGAAGTCGAGGGTCCCCTCCGCCGGCCGAATGTACTTCTGGGCAATCGCGTCGATGTGCTTACGCACATCGCGCATGAGCTCGCGCTTGGTCCTGAGCCGCTCCTCCTCGCTCCCCGCTCCTTTCAGGCGGGCGAAGCTCTCCAGGGGGAACTTGGCGTCGACGGGGACGAGGTGTTGGGCGAGGCGGATCACCGCGTCGACCGTCTCTCCGCCCTTAAACGCGTACTGGAGCGCGTAGCGGCCCTGGGGAAGGACCTCCGCGAGAAGGTCGCCGAGGAAGAGCTCGCCCAAGCCCCCGCGCAGCTTGGGCGAGCGGAGGATCTCCTGAAGGCTCGAGATGTCGCGACCGACCTCGTAGATCCGCGCGTTCGCCTCGGAGAGGGCCCCCAGGGCCTGCCTCACCTCTCCGATCACGGCCGTTGCCTTGTCCAGGCGCTCGTCGAGCCGGCCGCTCGAACGCTCCGCGACCTCGAGGGTCGTTCGAAGCTGCTCCCCGACTTGCTTCGTGAGGTGCTCAAACTGCCCCTGGAGGAGCCCTCCCAGTTGGGCGACCTGGGTGGAGAGCGCGGCGTCGCGACCGGCGACCTCCTTCCGCAGCTCCTCGCGGATCCCTTCGACCTCCTTCCGCGTCACGGCGCCGCGCGAGAGAACGAGGAGAAGCGCTCCTGCGAGGAGGGCCACCGCGGCCAACAGGGCGATCCCAAGCGGGGTCATTGCGCCCCTCGTGCCGAGACGAGCCGCCCTTTTAGGATCTCGGCCAGGTAGTGTCCAGTGTAGGAGCCCGGCACCTGCGCGACCTCCTCTGGGGTCCCCGTCCCGATCACCGTCCCGCCGGCGTCGCCACCCTCCGGGCCGAGGTCGATGATCCAGTCCGCCGTCTTGATCACATCCAGGTTGTGTTCAATCACCACGACCGTGTTCCCGCCCTCCACGAGCCGGTGGAGCACCTCTAAGAGCTTGTTCACGTCCGATGCGTGCAGGCCGGTCGTCGGCTCATCGAGGATGTAGAGAGTCTTCCCCGTGGAGTGGCGGGAGAGTTCCCTCGCGAGCTTGATCCGTTGCGCCTCGCCACCGGAGAGCTCGGGGGCGGGCTGGCCGAGCTGAATGTAGGTCAGGCCGACGTCGTACAGGGTCTTGAGCTTCTCGCGCACGGCGGGGATGTTCTCGAAGAAGGAGAGGGCCTCCTCCACGGTCATGGCGAGGATGTCGGCGATCGACTTCCCCTTGTACTTGATCTGGAGGGTCTCCCGGTTGTAGCGCGCCCCCTTGCAGATGTCGCAGGGGACGTAGACATCGGGGAGGAAGTGCATCTCGATCCGCTCTACCCCCTGCCCTTGGCAGGCCTCGCAACGCCCGCCCTTGACGTTGAAGCTGAACCGGCCAGCGGTGTAGCCGCGCAGCCGCGCGTCCGGGGTTCGGGCGAACAGGGAGCGGATCTCGTCGAAGAGCTTGGTGTACGTCGCCGGATTGGAGCGGGGTGTGCGTCCGATCGGGGACTGGTCGATCTCGATCACCTTGTCTACCTCTCCGACCCCGAGGATGTCGTCGTGCGGCCCGGGGCGGCGCACGGCCTGGTGCAGACGGTGGGCGACCCCACGGTAGAGGACCTCCTCGATCAGGGAACTCTTCCCTGAGCCGGAGACCCCGGTGACGCAGACGAACCGACCGAGGGGGATCTCGACGTCGATGTGCCGCAGGTTGTGCGCCGCGGCTCCGGTCACGCGCAGGGACTTCCCGTTCCCGTTCCGCCTCTTCTCCGGGATGGGGATGAAGAGGGTCCCCGCCAGGTACCGGCCGGTCACCGAGCGCGGGCAGGCCGCCACCTCCTCTGGGGTCCCCGCGATGACTACCTCCCCTCCGTGCGCGCCGGCCCCGGGCCCGAGATCGACGATGTAGTCGCTCTCGCGCATCGTTTCCTCGTCATGCTCGACGACGATCACCGTGTTCCCCAGGTTGCGCAGGGCCTTGAGGGTCGCAAGGAGCCTGCGGTTGTCGCGCTGGTGGAGCCCGATCGACGGCTCGTCGAGGACGTAGAGGACCCCCGTTAGCTGGCTCCCGATCTGGGTGGCGAGGCGGATCCGCTGCGCCTCCCCGCCGGCGAGGGTCCCCGCCTGGCGGTCGAGGGTGAGGTAGTCGAGCCCGACGGCGACCATGAACCCCAGGCGCGCCCTTATCTCCTTCAGGATCTGGTGAGCGATCATCTCCTCGCGGCCGGAGAGGGAGAGGGTATCGAAGAAGGTGAGGGCAGAGCGGATGGAGAGGGTCGTCACCTGATGGATGGAGAGGCCGCCCACGGTCACGGCGAGGACCTCTGGCTTCAGGCGGGCGCCGTGGCAGGCGGGACACGGCAGGGTCGCCATGAACTGATCCATCTCCTCGCGCCACTCCTCCGAGGTCGTCTCGCGGTACCAGCGCTCGAGGGTGGGGAGGACGCCGCGGAAGGCACGCGTGTAGGTGCGCGTGCGTCCGGTCGTCGAGGTGTAGTCGAAGCGGATCGGCGCCCCTCGCGTCCCGTGCAGGATGAGGTCGAGCTTCTCCGCCGGGAGCCGGCCGAGCGGCGTGTGGGGGTCGATCCTGAATGCCTCGCACAGGGCGCTCATCTCCGCCTCGAACCAGCGGCTCTTCGAGTTCGCCCACGGGAGGAGCCCGCCGTCGAACAGGCCGCGCGTCGGGTCGACGACAAGCTCCGGGTCGATCTCCTTGCGGTACCCCAAGCCGCTGCACTCCGGGCAGGCGCCGTAGGGGTTGTTGAACGAGAACATCCGTGGGGCGAGTTCCTCGAAGCTCACGCCGCAGTGCACGCAGGCGTAGTGCTCGCTGTACATCTCTTCGCCGCGGTCGGTGACGACGATCACCACCCCGCCCCCATGTTTGAGGGCCGATTCCACGGAGTCGGCGATCCGGCTGCGCTTGCGCGGCTCGACCGCGACGCGGTCGACGACGATCTCGATCGTGTGCTTCTTCGTCTTCGTGAGCTCGATCTCCTCGTACAGGGTGCGCACCACCCCGTCCACGCGGACGCGGGTGAACCCGTCTTGGCGGATCTCGTCGAAGGTCTTCCGATACTCGCCCTTGCGGCCGCGCACGACCGGAGCGAGGATCTGCACGGCCGTTCCCGCGGGGAGGGCCATGATCGCGTCGATGATCTGCTCCGCCGACTGCTGTGTGATCGGCTCCCCGCAGTTCGGACAGTGGGGGTGGCCGGCCCGCGCGTAGAGGAGGCGCAGGTAGTCGTAGATCTCCGTCACCGTGCCCACCGTGGAGCGCGGATTGTGGGAGCGC
Organism: uncultured Thermotogae bacterium; assembly: GCA_964355545.1. Taxonomy (GTDB): domain Bacteria; phylum Bipolaricaulota; class Bipolaricaulia; order UBA7950; family UBA9294; genus JAPLGE01. The sequence goes on from CAYHEK010000093.1 coordinate 4,556, forward strand.
GTCTTCTGGTCGATGGAGATCGCCGGGGAGAGGCCCTCGATGAAGTCGACGTCCGGCTTCTCCATCTGACCGAGGAACTGGCGCGCGTAGGCGGAGAGGGACTCGACGTACCGGCGCCGCCCCTCGGCGTAGATCGTGTCGAAGGCGAGCGAGCTCTTCCCCGATCCGGAGATTCCGGTGATGACGACGAG
>CAYHEK010000094.1:0-4739 GCA_964355545.1 uncultured Thermotogae bacterium
GAGTCTTCGCTTCCTTAAGCCGCGGCGACCTCACGAACCGGTCCCCGTCGCGGTAGGCGCCCCGCTCGTATGCAAAAGCGACCTCAGAGACCAGGTTTCAGGCCGCCCACTCGGCGCCAAGGAGTTCCGCCTGCTCGACCACCGTTCGCGTCGCCTTCTCCTGCTTATCGGGCGGATACCCGTAGTTGCGCAGCACGCGCTTGACCATGATGCGCAGCCGCGCGCGGGCGGTCTCCCTCAGGGTCCAGTCGATCGTTGCGTTCTCCCTGACCGTGGCCGCCAGTTTCCGCGCAAGCTCGCTCAGGACCTTGTCACCCATCACGGCCACGGCGCTATCGTTCGTCTCTAAGGCGTCGTAGAAGGCGAGTTCCTCCTCGGAGAGGCCGAGCTTCTCCCCGCGGCTCGCTGCGCCCTTGAGGTCCTTCGCCAGGCCGATCAGCTCCTCGATCACCTCGACCGTTTCGATCGCGCGGTTCTTGTACTTGCGGACCGTCTCTTCGAGCATCTCGGCGAAGGAGCGCGAGGCGACGAGGTTCCGCCTCGACCGCGCCTTAATCTCGTCGTTGAGGAGCTTGCGCAGGAGTTCGACGGCGAGGTTCCTCTGTGGGAGCCCGCGGACCTCGGCGAGGAACTCGTCCGACAGGATCGAGAGGTCCGGCTTCCGAAGCCCTGCCGCCTCCAGGATGTCGATCACCCGGTCGGTGACGATCGCCTGGGAGACGATCTGCCGGATCGCCGGCTCGAGCTCCTCGTCCGGCCGCTCGCGCGTCACCGTGTTCTTAACAAGAGCCGCCTTCACTGCCTGGAAGAAGGCGACCTCGTCGCGCACGGCGATCGCCTCCTCCTCCGGGACGGACAGGGCGAAGGCCCTGGACAGCGCGACGACCGCGGCGATGAACTCGTCGCTTTCCTCTCGACGGGCGAGCACGTGCTGCAGGGCAGAGGGGAGGAAGGCGAACCGCTCGGCCTGCGTCCCCTTCAGATAGGAGGAGTAGTCGAACCCGTGGAACCAGTCGCGGCAGACCTCGAGCTTCTCGAGCATCACCGCCACCGCCTCCCGCTGGTCGACGACCGCTTCTCCTCGCCCCCCGCTCTCGGTGTAGGCGGCGAGGGCCCGGCGGAGGCTGTCCGCGAGCCCGAGGTAGTCGACGACGAGGCCGCCCGGCTTGTCGCGGAAGACCCGATTCACGCGAGCGATCGCCTGCATCAGCGTGTGCCCCCGCATCGGCTTGTCCACGTACATCGTGTGCAGGCACGGCGCGTCGAACCCGGTGAGCCACATATCGCGGACGATCGCGATCCTGAGCGGATCGTCCGGATCCTTGAACCGCTTGGCGAGCCGTTCGCGGCGCTCCCTATTCCGGATGTGCGGCCGGAACTCCGGCCGGTCCGAGGCCGAGCCGGACATGACCACCTTGATTGTGCCCTTCTCATCGTCCTCGGAGCGCCACTCCGGGCGGAGGGCGACGATCCGGTTGTAGAGCTCGACGCAGATCCTCCGGCTCATGCAGACGATGAGCGCCTTCCCTTCGAGGGCGGCGACCCGCGCGTCGAAGTGAGCGAGGAGGTCCCGCGCCACGAGGTCGAGGCGCTTCTCCGTCCCCACGACCGCCTCGAGCTGGGCCCACTTCGACTTGAGCCGCTCCTTGTGCGCCTCCTCCTCCCCTTCCGTCACTTCCTCGAACGCCTCGTCGATCCGCGGCCGCTCCTCCTCGGAGAGGTCGAGCTTCGCGATCCGGCTCTCGTAGAGGATGGGGACCGTCGCCCGGTCCTCCACCGCACGCTGGATGTCGTAGACGCTGATGTAGTCCCCGAAGACGTGGCGTGTGTTCCGGTCATCGAACTCGATCGGCGTCCCGGTGAAGCCGATGAAGGTCGCGTTCGGAAGGGCCTCGCGGACGCGCCGGGCGAACCCGTCGATGAAGTCGTACTGGCTCCGGTGCGCCTCGTCCGCGATCACGACCACATTCGACCGCGCGGAGAGGGAGGGGAGCGGATCCCCCTTCTCGTCCGGGAGGAACTTCTGAATCGTGGTGAAGACGATCCCGCCCGAGGCGACCGAGAGAAGCGCCCGCAGGTGCGCCCGGTCCTCGGCCTGAACCGGTGTCTGACGGAGGATCTCCTGGCAGTGGGAAAACATCCCGAAGAGCTGGTCATCCAGGTCGTTTCGGTCGGTGATGACGACGATCGTCGGGTTCTCCATCTCCGGGTGGAGGACGAGCTTCCCAGCGTAGAAAATCATCGTTAGGCTCTTTCCCGAGCCTTGGGTGTGCCAGACGACCCCGCCCTTCCTGCCGCCCCGCGGGCGCGATGCGGCGAGGGTCGACTCGACCGCCCTCTGCGTCGCGTGGAACTGGTGGTAGCCCGCGATCTTCTTCGAGAGCCTCTCCCCGTCCTCCTCGAAGACGATGAAGTACCGGAGGAGGTCGAGGAACCGCCGTTTGTCGAAGATCCCGCGGATGAGGACCTCAAGCTGCGTCATCGTTGCTGGGGCGAGGTCCTCTCCCGCGATCGTCCGCCAGGGGAGGAACCACTCCCGGTTCGCTGTGAGCGAGCCGATCCGCGCCTCGAGTCCGTCCGAGATGACGAGGAGTTCGTTCGTCGCGAGGAGGGACGGGATCTCCGCCTTGTACGTCTCGAGCTGCCGCCGCGCCGCCTCGATCGTCGCCTTCTCGTCCGTCGGGTTCTTGAGTTCGATCACGGCGAGCGGAAGGCCATTCACGAAGAGAATGATGTCCGGCCGACGGTTCGCCTGGCCTTCCACGACCGTGAACTGGTTCACCACGAGCCAGTCGTTCGCATCAGGGTCCTCGAAGTCGACCAGGCGAACGCGCTCGCCGCGGACTCGGCCCTCTTCGGCGACCTCGACCTCGACTCCGTCCACGAGCACCCGGTGGAAGCGCCGATTGTTGACGACGAGCGAGGGCGAGTCCGGGTGGAGAACCTTGCGGAAGGCCTCCTCCCGCCCAGCAGGCGGGATCTCCGGATTGAGCGCGTCGATCGCGCGGCGCAAGCGCTCCTTCAGGATGACGTCGCCGTAGCTCTCGCGCTCGGCGTGAGGCTCGCCGGGCGCGATCTCCGGACCGTGCTTGACCGAACAGCCGAGGCTCTCGAGCCACTCCAGGACGACCTCTTCGATCGCGCTCTCGCTCACACCGCTCATTCGCCGGCCCAGTCCTTCGCCGGCCGCGTGAGGGCCTCCTCGAGGGGGACGCCGTCCGCGCCGACGAGCAGGGTCCGCGTGGAGGGAACCTGCTCAGTGAACGCCGCCATGCCCACGGGGGTTTCCCGCCTGCGCCCGCTCTTCACCTCGACCGCCACCACCCGCCGTCCCGCCTGGACGACGAAGTCCACCTCGCGGTTCCGCTCCCGCCAGTAGGTGAGCTTGCACTGGCCCGTGGCCGCCGCGTTCGCGAGGTGTGCGCCCACCGCCGACTCGGTCAGCCGTCCCCAGTAGTCCCCCTCCCGCCTGGCCTCCTCCAGCGTGAGCCCGCTCTGCGCCGTCATCAGTGCCGTGTTGAGCACCTGGAGCTTCGGACTTGAGCCGCGTTGACGCACGGTGGAGCCCGCGTACTTCTGCAGGCCGGTCAGCATACCGGCCCCCGAGAGGAGGTCGAGGTAGTGCGCGAGCGTCGTCGTATTTCCTGCATCCTGGAGCTGTCCCAACATCTTCGTGTACGAGAGGATCTGCCCGGAGTAGCGGCAGCCGAGCTCGAAGAGCTGCCGGAGGAGCGCCGGCTTGTCCACGCGCGAAAGGAGGAGGACGTCCCGCGCGATCGTCGTCTCGATGAGCGAGTCCTTGATGTAGCGTGCCCAGCGAGAAGGCTCCGAGATGAGAGGCGCCGCGCCGGGATAGGCGCCGAAGAAGAGGTACTGGTCGAGCGTGAACCCGAAGGCCGCGCGCATCTCGGCGAACGACCAGTGTGGGAGGATGAGGAGCTCGAACCGGCCGGCCAGGCTCTCGCTGAGTCCCTGTTGGATGAGAAGGGGCGCCGAGCCCAAGAGGACCACCCGGAGCGGGAGCCGGCGAGCCGTGTCCTCGTCCCACAGGCGTTTCACCGTCTCCGACCACCCAGGCACCTTCTGGATCTCGTCGAGCGCCAGGACGGCGCCGTCTTTTCCGACGTCACGGGCGACGAGGCGCGCCACCTCCCACTGCGCAGCGATCCAAGCGCGGTCCCGCAGCGTCGGCTCGTCCGCCGAAGCGTACCGGGCGCGTTCACCCCACGACGCGAGCGCCTGGCACACCAGGGTCGTCTTGCCCACCTGGCGCGGCCCGGCGACGACTTGCAGGAATCGGCGTGGCTCGCGCAGCCGACCTGTCAGGGTCTCGGCTTGAGTCCGGGAGAACTCAGCTCGCTCCATTTTACTCATGGCCTTGAGTAATCTTACTCACGTCCCTGAGTACGGCAACTCCTCCCTTTGAAGCCCGGCCTGAAAGCTCGGTCTGAGACTGGCGAGCGCCTGGCGCAGCCGGTCCCCAAGGACTGCTTGGCCGAAGTTGCGCCCGCTCCGCGAGGAGTTCCCCCGGAGCGATCTCCGGGCCGTGCGCGACGGTGTAGCCGAGGCTCTCGAGCCAGCCGAGGCCGGCGTCTTCGACGATGGATTCGGTGAAGGGACTCATCCATTCACCTCAAGCTCGAGAGAGCGGATTGTAGGGGTGCAGGGTTCTAGAAGGCCCGGGCGTCTTGGCGGGATTCGGCGCTCCTTGCGCCCGCAAACGGAGTATCCAGCCAAGA
>CAYHEK010000095.1:0-4708 GCA_964355545.1 uncultured Thermotogae bacterium
ACCTGCCCGCTGAAGCGAGAAAGGCCCCCGTGCGCCGCTTCGCGCTCCCCGAAGGAGCGGCTCCCGTCCGGCCGAACGTTCGGACCGACAAACAGGACGGGGACAGGATCCGTCGCGTGGTCGCCGTAGTCGATCGGCGTCGTGTGGTCGCCGGTGAACGCAAGGTGGGTCCTCTCCCAGGCGACCCCTCTAGCGAGCGAGCCGATGAGCTCCGCATCGATCCGCTCGATGAATTCAACCTTCGCTCTTGCCTGGTGGTCGTGCCCGGCGGTGTCGGTCCCCTTCACGTGAACGAAGACGTAGTCGAGCCGCTCGAGCGCCGCAAGGGCCGTCTTCGCCTTGGAGCAAAGGTCGGTGTCGAGCCCGCCGGTCGCCCCGGGCGCGTCGATCCGCTCCATCCCGCAGGCGAGCCCGATCCCTCGATAGAGCGCCCCCCCGGCGATGACGGCTCCCTTCACCCCATAGCGCTTCTCGATCGGCTCGATCCGCGCGAGGTCAGAGGCCCCGCGCAGGAGGACGAGGTTCGCTTTGAGCTTTCCTTCCCTCTCTCGCTTTCGGTTCACTGGGTGGTCGTCGAGGACCTCGAAGCTCCTCTGTGTGAACTCGTTCAGTGCCGCCGCCGTCCGCCGCGCCGCCTCGTCGGCGACGCCAACTGGCCGAGACTCCGGGACGACCGTCCCCGCCTCGTGCGGGTCAGTATCCGCAACGTGGCGCGAGAGGCCCTCCCCGCGCAGGACGAACGCGCCGCGGTGCTCGGTGCTCGGCCGGAACTCAACCTCAATCCCGGGTTCCTCTCGCAGGCGGATCGCGTTCAGGGCCTTCCCGAGCTCCTCCTGGCCGGAGTCGATCCTCCCTGCGCGGCGGTCGAGGAGCCGGAACCCGTCCTTCACCCGTTCCACAGTCGCGAAGTTCGCGCGGAAGGAGACGTCGCCCGGCCCGACCTTCATCCCCATTCCCAGGCACTCGAAGACCCCGCGGCCGGTGTACACCTCACGGAGATCGTACCCAAGGAGGGAGAGGTGGGCCGTGTCGCTCCCCGGGCGGATCCCTGGACCGATCGGGTCGACCATCCCCGTCGCCCCTCTACGTGCCAGCTCGTCCAGGTTCGGCACCCTGGCAGCCTCGAGACAGGTCCTTCCCCCGACGTCACCCGGACGCCCGCCCAGGCCGTCCGCGATGATCAGGATCGCCTTCAGTCCTCCTCCCTTGGCCACACCCGCTACCTTATCCGCAGCGTCGAGGAAAATCAAAACGGGCGCGCAGCCTCTAGCTCAAACGAGAGAACCTCTTGACCGCAAGGGACCTTTCCCATACCTTACGAGGGCCGAACGTCAAGGAGGCTCATCACGATGAAGATCCACGAGCACCAGGCGAAGGGACTCTTCACCTCCTTGCCCCACGAACTACGGACGGCGGAACAAGATCGGGGAGGCGATCGACGAGCTCCGCTACTACGCGGAGAAGACCGTGATCCGCCACGGGGCCGACCCCAAGGGGGCCGACCTCTACCCGGGGAGCGAGATCCTCGTCGGAAAGTTCCTTGACGTAGAGCGTCCCACCTTCCTCGACGTGTACGAGGAGCTGATCCTGAAGAAGAACGCGGGTTAGTCGCACGGAGGTGACGCGATCTTGCGCGAAAAAAACCTGAAGAAGGGGCTCGTCGGTGCGATCAGAAAGGCGGCGACGATCCTCCCGGCCGACGTGGTCAGTGCCCTCAAGCGGGCGCAAGACCGGGAGACCTCCGCCCTGGCCAAAGGCCAGCTCGAGGCAATCCTGCGGAACATCGAGATCGCCGCCGAAGCCTCGATCCCGATGTGCCAGGACACGGGGGTTCAGACCTTCTTCGTCGAGGCGGGTGTCGAGAGCCCCTACCTCGGGAGGCTCACGCCCCTGATCGCGGAGGCGGTCGCCGAGGCGACGGAGAGCGTGCCCCTGCGGCCGAACACGGTCAACCCCTTCACCGGAGAGAACCCGGGGAATAACCTCGGCCGCTTCATGCCGTTCATCCACTGGGACCTTGTCGGGGGCGACGCGATCGAGATCACCCTCCTCCCCAAGGGCGGCGGGAGCGAGAACATGAGCGCGCTCAAGATGCTCGCCCCTGGCCTTGGCCTCAAGGGGATCAAGAAGGCGGTCGTCGACCACGTCATCGCCTGCGAGGGGAAGCCCTGTCCGCCCACGATCGTCGGAGTCGGGATCGGCGGGGGAGCGGACATCGCGATGAAGCTCGCCAAAAAGGCGATCCTGCGCGAGGTGGGGAGCCACCATCCGGACAAGGCGGTCGCCGCCCTGGAGGAGGAGCTCCTCGAACTCGTGAACTCAACCGGCGTCGGTCCGATGGGGGTCGGGGGGAAGACGACCGCCCTTTCGGTGCAGGTCGAGTACGCCTACCGCCATCCGGCGTCGCTTCCCCTCGGGATCCTGATCCAATGCTGGGCCGACCGGCGGGCGAAGGTCCGCCTTGCCGCGGACGGCTCGATCGAGGTGAGCTAGGATGAAACACAAGATCACGCTTCCCGTGGCGACGAGCGCCGTCCGCGAGTGGCGCGTGGGGGATGAACTCTACCTTTCGGGCAAGGTCTTCACCGCCCGCGACGAGGCGCACCACACGATGCTCGAGAAAGAAGAGAAGGGTGAGAGGATCCCCTTCAACCCCTCGGCCATGGCCGTCTTCCACTGCGGGCCGATCGTCACGAAGGACAAGGGGACCTGGCGCGTCCTCGCCGCCGGCCCGACGACGAGCGTGCGCATGGAGATCTTCGAGGCCCAGTTCCTCAAGGCCTTTGGGACGAAGATCATCATCGGGAAGGGCGGGATGGGCGAGAAGACGATGGCCGCCCTCGTCGAAGAGGGGGCCGTGTACACCCACTACACCGGCGGGGCCGGCGCCCTCGCCGCCCAGGCGATCGAGCGGGTCGAGGAGGTCTTCTGGCTCGAAGAGCTGGGGATGCCGGATGCCGTCTGGATCTTCCAGGTCAAGTCCTTCGGCCCCCTCCTCGTCACGATGGATTCAATCGGCGGGAACCTGTACACCGACCTCGCGAAGACGATCGCCACGAATCAAAAGGCGATCCACGCCCGGATCGGCTGACGCTGGAGAACAAGGAAGGGGGGCGCCATGCTCGAGAAGAAGGAGCTTTCTGCGGAGGAACGGATCGCAAGGACCAAGATTCCGGGGAAGAAGGCCCCGGCCTGGCACGCCTTCTACCGCGGGAAGGTGGAGACGGCGCTCAAGTGCGCCGTCACAAGCTTTGACGACTTCGGGATCTGGTACACACCGGGGGTCGCCGCCCCCTGCCGCGAGATCCACGCCGATCAGAGCAAGGTCTTCGAATACACGAACGTGGCGAACACGATCGCCGTCGTCTCCGACGGCTCGCGCGTCCTGGGTCTTGGGAACATCGGCCCCTACGCCGGGCTCCCGGTCATGGAAGGGAAGGCCCTCCTCTTCAAGTACCTCGGTGGGGTCGGCGCCTTCCCGATCATGCTCGACACCGAGGACCCCGACGAGATCATCCAGGCAGTCAAGTGGATCGCCCCCGGGTTCGGCGGGATCAACCTGGAGGACTTCGCCAATCCCAAGTGCTTCTACATCCTCGACCGCCTGCGCGCGGAGCTCGACATCCCGGTCTGGCACGACGACCAGCAGGGGACGGCCGCGATCACCCTCGCCGGCGTGATCAACGGCTTGAAGCTCGTCGGCAAGGACATGAAGAAGGCAACCTACTCCGTGATCGGCTCCGGGGCGGCGAACATCGCCTTCGTGCGCGTCCTTTTGCGCGCCGGGGTCCCGGCGGGGAAGGTCATCCTCGTCGACAGCCAAGGAATCCTCCACCCGGGACGCGAGGACCTCGAGCAGGAGAAGGAGACAAACCCCTACAAGTGGGAGTACTCAAGAGTAACGAACGCCGAGCACCGCAAGGGCGACATGGCCGCCGCGATCGAGGGGACCGACGTCCTCATCGCCGCGTCCAAGCCGGGGCCGGACACGATCAAGAAGGAGTGGCTGCGCAGGATGAACAAGAACGCGATCGCCTTCTTGATGGCAAACCCCGTCCCCGAGATCTGGCCGTGGGAGGCGAAGGAGGCCGGGCTGCGGGTCGTGGGGACCGGCCGCTCCGACTTCCCCAACCAAGTGAACAACTCGATCGGCTTCCCGGGGATCTTCCGCGGGACCCTCGACGTGTTCGCCAAGACGATCACGGACGAGATGGCAATCGCCGCCGCCTACTCGATCGCGAAGACCGCGGAGACAAAGGGTCTCCACGAGGAGTACATCGTCCCGACGATGATGGAGACCGAGGTCTTCATCAACGAGGCCGTCGCCGTCGGGATGAAGGCGATCGAGCAGAAGATCGCCCGCCGCGTCCTCTCTGAGGACCAGTTGCGCGAGGAGGCGGAGACGAAGATCCGCCACGCCCAGGAGGAAACGAAGATCCTCATGCGCGCTGGCCACATCCCGCCCCCGCCGCACGTCGAGATCAAGGAAGATTAGGTCATAGTGCGAAGATGGATCGGCCCGCCGCGGTTACGCGCGGCGGGCCGTTCTCTTATCACGCAGTTCTTGGACTAAAAACAACAACGCCCGGCGCTCACGCGTCAGGCAAGGAGAAGTATACGATATCCCTGAGGGAACGTCAAGGGCACAAGGATTCCCTTCCCAAGGCTCATTTCTCGCTCACGCCCCGCTCGATCCGATCAGAAGAGT
>CAYHEK010000096.1:0-4705 GCA_964355545.1 uncultured Thermotogae bacterium
CTCCACACAAGCCAAGCGATCACCATCGTCCACTACCTCCTCGATCGCCGCGAAGAGGAGTCCCGCTCCGACCTCGTCCTCTGCCACAAGGTCTGGGGAGACCCGAAGGCCCTCCTCATCAAAGGACTCCTTGAGGACTTCGGGATCCCGGTGAACCTCGTAGGGCACGTCCCGCCGGGGCTCTTCCCCATGGCCCTCGACGGCCTCGCCGAGGTGAGGCTCATGGTGCGCGAGCAGGACCTTGAGCGCGCCAAGGAGATCATCGCCGACTACTTCGAGCCCCCGGAGCCCGGGGTCAGATCTTGACATGCAAGTCTCCACAAGAGGAGGGGTACCCTTCCCTCCGGCCGTCGACTACAATCGCCCCATGCAATGGGACGAGTCCGAGGAGGATCGCTTCGCGCGAGAGCGGACGCGGATGGTCGAGCGCCAGCTCTCCGCCCGCGGGATCGCCGACGAGCGCGTGCTTGCGGCGATGGAGCGCGTCCCGCGCCACGCCTTCGTCCCCGAGCCCATGCGCGAGGAGTCCTACGCCGATCATCCCCTCCCGATCGGAGAGGGGCAGACGATCTCCCAGCCGTACATCGTCGCCCTGATGACCGAGGCCCTCGTCCTCGAGGGAACGGAGAAGGTCCTCGAGATCGGGACCGGCTCCGGGTACCAGACCGCGATCCTCGCCGAGCTTAGCTCTCGCGTCTTCACCATCGAGCGCTCTGCCCTCCTCTCACGGACGGCAGAGGAACGTCTGAAAGGCCTCGGCTACACGGCGATTGAGTACCGAATCGGGGACGGGACCCTCGGCGTCCCCGAGGAGGCGCCGTTCGACCGAATCCTCGCCACCGGTAGCCTCCCCCGTCTCCCAGAGCGGCTCCTCTCCCAGCTCGAGCCGGCAGGGATCCTCGTCCTCCCGGTCGGAGACCGCGCGTTCCAGCGCCTGGTGAAGGTCACGCGCGCCGGAGACTCCTTCCAGGAGAAGGACCTCGGGGCCTGCTGCTTCGTCCCACTGATCGGGGAGGGAGGGTGGCCCGATTGAGAAAAACCCCGACGAGGTACATCGACCTGCGGAGCGACACGGTGACCCGTCCCACGCCGGGGATGCGCGCGGCGATCGCCTCGGCGGAGGTGGGGGACGACGTCTACGGTGAGGACCCCACCGTCAATCGGCTCGAGGAGATGATGGCAGAGAGGCTGGGGAAGGAGGCCGCCCTCTTCGTCGCGAGCGGGACGATGGGAAATATCGTCTCGATCCTCGCGCACGCCGGCCGCGGGGACGAGATGGTCCTCGGGGACCTCTCGCACACCTTCCTCTATGAGGGAGGGGCCGCCGCCGGCCTCGCCGGGGTCCACCCCCACACCCTGAAGAACGCCCCGGACGGGACGCTCCCCCTCGAGACGATCGAGGAGGCGATTCGCGACGACAACGTCCACTTCCCCAGGACCCGCCTTATCTCGCTTGAGAACACGCACAACCGCTGCGGGGGGAGGGTCCTTGACCCAGAGTACTGCGACGCAGTCGGCTCGCTCGCCCACGGCCGCGGGATCTCGGTCCACCTCGACGGGGCGCGCCTGTTCAACGCCGCGATCGCCCTGGGGCTTTCCCCCTCCGTCCTCGCCCGAAGCGTCGATTCGGTCATGGTCTGCCTCTCCAAGGGCCTCGGCGCGCCGGTCGGTTCGCTCCTCTGTGGGACGCGCGACTTCATCCGCCGCGCCCGGCGGATGCGAAAGATCGTGGGCGGAGGGATGCGCCAGGCTGGGGTCCTCGCCGCCGCTGGGATCTACGCCCTCGAGCACCACGTCGAGCGCCTGGCCGAGGACCACCGGAACGCCCGCCGCCTCGCCGCGGGGATCGCCTCCCTCCCCGGCCTCGTCCTCGGCGCGGAGGGGGACGCGGGACGGCTCCCCGAGACGAACCTCGTCTACTTCTGCGTCGACGGGAAGGCCCTCGGCCGGCCCTCGCTCGACGCCGCCCTTCTCTCCCGGCGCCTGCGCGAGCGGGGAGTCCTCGCGAACCCCTTAGGGAACGACCCCGGCCAAATGCGCATGGTCACGCACCTCGACGTCTCAAAGGAAAACATCGACGAGGCGATCGCCGCCCTCCGGTCCTCCCTGGAAGAGACATAGATCCACCGCCCTCAAGAGATAGGTCTACCCCCATCCAGAACTCTGCCCTACTCCCCGCGGAACGAGGGACGTAACGTAGATTACCGGGACGCGAGAGTGGGCCTCCCCTTCTGGGAAGTTCCACTTCGAGCGCTCCCCTACATCTAAAGCAAAAGGGGGAGACGATGAAGGGGCTCGTCACGTGTGCAGCGGCGATCCTCCTTTGGAGTACCGCGCTCTCTGCGGCGCCGCTTGAGATCTTCCTCGGCGCCGGTCCGGCCGCGGCCTCCCTCGGGGAGGTCAATGCCTCGATCGGCCTCATCAACGTCATCCTGAGGGACTTAAACGGCACCCCAACCCTCACCGGCGACGTCCCCGAGCTGAACGAAATGGGGGCCGGAATCGCCTACCAGGCCGGGGAGCGGTTCTGGATCTTGGAGGGGCTCGCCCTGGGCGGGAGGATTGAGGCCTTCCGCACGACGGCCGCGACCGCCGGAACCTACACCGCGGCCGACACCGAGGAGACCTCCCAGATTTCGATCGCCCTCGACTGCCACGCCGTGAGCCTCGTCCTCGGCGGGCGCCTGGAGATCGCCGACTTCGGCGCGAGCCTCTCTCTCGACCTCGGGGTCGGCTACTACTACTCCGGATTTGCGACCGACATCACCTTCGAGATTCCCTCCGGCTACCCGCCGATCTCCGTCCACCCGCCGGAAGGGAAGGGGCGCTACAGCGCCTCGTCGTTTGGGATCGAGGGCGGTCTCTCGCTCTCCTTCCCCCTCACCGACTGGCTCGCGGTCGGCTCCTCCCTCGAGTACCGCTGGGTCGCCGGGGCGACGATGGCCGACGGGGAAGGGACGAAGCTCGACATCGACGGAGACGGACTGGCGGAGAGGGTGGACCTCGGTGGAATCGCCGTGCAGTTCACTGTGTCCTTTGTCATCGATCTCTCCCCTGGGGAGGGAGAAAGGAGATAACATGAGAAGCGCGAGGCTCTACCTGGTTTTGGGACTTCTTTCGCTCGTCGGGATCGCCCTCACCGGATGCCTGGGAGGGATGTCGGCCGGACCGAAGGCTCTCTTCACCGCCTCGGCGGTGGAGGAGGTAATCCCCTTCACCGCGAGCTTCGACGCGAGCCTCTCCTACGACCCCGACGGAAGGATCGTCTCCTACGTGTGGGACTTCGGGGACGGGGCCGGCGGGATCGGGCCGCTCGTCGCGCACGCCTACGAAGAGAACGGAGTCTACAAGGTCGAGTTGACCGTGATTGACGGCCAGGGGAGTCAAGCCTCGAGCTCACTCACCGTGCACGCACTGAACCCGCTCCCCAAAGGGTCCTTCACCTACAGCCCGCGGAGCCAGATGGGCGAGGAGTACATCGTCGGGGCGAGCGAGTGGATCACCTTCGACGGCTCGGCCTCGACCGACGACGGGGAGATCGTCGCCTACGACTGGAACTTCGGGGACGCGAAGACCGACACCGGTCCGCTGGTCAAGCACCGGTTCCTTTGGCCGGGGACCTACAGCGTCGCCCTCACGGTGACCGACGACGACGGCGGGAAGACGAACTGCGTCGAGAAGATCAAGGTCCTCGGTGGGCCGCCCTGCAACGCCGACATCGACGACGGGTCGGGAGGAACCTGCCAATGAAACGCCTGGTGTGGGGCCTCTTCCTCCTTCTGCCGCTTGCGCTCGGCGGGTGCACCCTGGACGGCCTTTTCGGTGACCTCGTGAACCAGCCGCCCGAGGCGGTGATCGACGCCTCCCCGACGCACGGGGACGCCCCCCTCACCGTGCGCTTCGACGCCGGCTACTCGCACGACGACCACGCGATCGCCCAGTACTACTGGGACTTCGGCGACCCGCGCGATGTGGCGCCCCTGTCCACCGTCACGGCGGCGCACACCTACCTCTACCCGGGGACCTACGCCGTCAAGCTGACCGTGATCGACGAGAGTGGGGCGCTCAACTCGGAGAAGGTCGCGATCGTCGTCGTGAACCCGCCGCCCGTCCCGAGCTTCTCCATGAGTACAGACAATCCGCGCGCCGGGGATGCGGTGACCTTCGACGCCTCGGCGACGTACGACGCAAACGGAGAGGTCGTGGACTACTCCTGGGACTTCGGCGACGGCGGGACGAAGACGGGCGCGAAGGTGGACCACGCCTACACGAAGGAGGGGGATTACGTCGCCACCCTCACAGCGACCGACAACGAGGGGGCGACGGCGAGCGTGCGCCACTCGCTCACCGTCGAGAAAGGATCGAGCGGCTGCGGCGGAGGAAGTAGCGGAGGGACCTGCGGCGGGGATGGGGACATACCGCTTGCCGTCATCAGCGGCCTCCCCTCCTGCGCCGGCGGGAAGGTCGGCGTCCCGATCCACTTCGATGGAAGTGCCTCGCGCGCCTCAAGCGGCGCCCTCGTTCGCTACGACTGGGACTTCGGGGACGGGACGACGGGGAGCGGCGCCCTGGTCGACCACGCCTACAGCCAGACCGGCCGCTTCCTCGTAGTCCTCACCGTGACCGACGAAGGCGGGCGAGAGGGGACCGCGGCCGGCGCGGTCTCAATAGGCTCAAGCTGCTACTAGGGACCACCTCCCTCGGG
>CAYHEK010000097.1:0-4598 GCA_964355545.1 uncultured Thermotogae bacterium
CTGTCAGGATACACATCCGGATCTCTCCTGACAAGTTCGCGCCCGAAGAGGGGTCAAATCTTGACATGACGCATCGAGCGCGCTGCTTGAGCTAAGACCTGGCCACTGCGCGCGGAATCTCGATGGCCTGTGCTGCCATCAGACAGACACGTGCGAACGGGGGAATTCCCGGCGCGCCGAGGGCAAGGAGAAACACGTAGGGAACGTAGGGCCCGCTCATCCGCGTTCGCCTCGGCCCGCCCCAGCGCGCGCCGGAAGGCCCTCCCCGCGGCCGAAGCGCCGAGCGATACCCACAATCCACGGCTCGCCACTCGTCATCAGGGGACACCTCCTAGACGGACCGAAAGACACCCGATAAGGAAATAGGGCCGGATTCCCTTGTATCCCTCCGCCCCGCACGAAACAACCTACCTACCCTACATCAAACGACCGCCTCGCGTCAATCCCAGGAAGGGAGGGCCACAGAGAGGCGGTCAGACCTGGCCGTCACGATTCCATCGCACGAGACCCGCCCGCCCCTCCGCCACGGCGCGCCCGATTCCCAGGGAGCGGCCCATCCTATCTACCGGCTGTAGGAACGCGCAGCGAGGGTCGATCCCCCACGGCTCGACCGCAGGCCTCCTACTCCCCTATACTGGCCCCCACCGGCGGGCGGGCGAAGGTTACGAGGGAGGAGGAGATGGAGACAGAGGACAAGAAGCCCCACGATCGCTTCAGGACGGCGGTGAGTATCCTCATCGCCGCCGCGACGGTGGTCGGGGCCGCCGCGGCCTGGCGGACCTCGGTCGCGAGCGGGGCGGCTGGGTCGGCGGACTCGAAGGGCCTTCACGCCGCCCTCCAAGGAGCGAACGCCGCGATCACGGTCTCGACGTACCTCTCCATGAACCTTGGGTTCTTCGCCGACTACCGCGAGCACCTGGAGAAGGCGAACCTTCTCGAAGCGGATGCCGCGAAGGAGACGGACGGGGCCAGGCGGGCGTCCTTGCGCGAGGAGGCGGTCCGCGAGCGAAACCTCGCCGCGACCGCCCGAAGCTACGTTGACCAGGACTACCTCGCGATCGATCCGGAGACTGGCCTCGAGGTCTTCGATGGGAACCGCTACTGGGAGGCGCAGTGGGCCGAGGCCTCGGCCGGGCAGGACCTCGACGAGGCATCCTTCTTCGCCCAGGCCGACCACACGCGGACGAAGGCCCGCGCCCTCACCGGGGTCACCGTGGGCCTCGGGACCGTGCTCTTCCTTCTCACCGCCTCGACCGTCGCAGCGAGCCGCGCGAGGTACGTACTCGCCGGGATCGCGGTCCCGATCTTCCTCGGCGCCGTCGCCGCGGTGGCGGCCCTCGAGGTGCTCCTCTAGGGGCGGCCCATGGACGACCTTGAGAAGGGTTCAGAGGAGAAGATGACGACTCCGGTGAAGCCCGCGCGCCTCCCCTTTGCGCTCTCCGAGGAGGGGTGGAAGCACCTCCTCGTCCTCTTGATCGCCGGAGTTGCCCTCTTCGGGACCGTGGTCGCCGCCCTCCAGGTCGACTCGAGCGTCCGCGCTGCCCGCGCGAGCCGCGACGGACGTGCGTACACCCTGAAGGCGATCGGGAAGGGTGAGGCAGGGATCCTCCGCTACATCTACGAACGGAACCGCCTCGCCGCCCACCAGGCCCTCGTGACCGAGTGGGCGCTCGAGCGGCGCCTCGCGCAGGAGAGGACCTCGCTCACCGCCGCCCAGGAAGACGAGCGTGCCGCCGCGCGCCTGTGGCGGGTGATGGACGACGCCCGCTCTCTCTCCGCGCTCCTCTCCCCGCCCTACTTCGACGAGGAGACGTTCTACGCGGACGTGATCCAATTCGGGGTCGACTTCCTCGTCGTCCCGCCCGCGCTCACGCTGGAGAAAGAGGCCGCAAAGCGCGAGGAGGCGGACGCCTGGGGCGCCAAGAGCGAGCGCTACGTGGTGACGATCACGGTCCTCGCCGTCTCCCTCTTCCTCTTTGGTCTCGCAATGACGCTCAGGGGAAGGCTGAAGACCCTCTTCACCTCGGTCGGGGTCCTCATCGTCACGGCATCCCTCGCCTTCGTCCTCTCGGCCGCCCTCGCCCCGGTCCCGCGCATCCCTGAGGAGAGCATGACCCTCTACGCGACCGGCGTCGGAGAGACTTACTACGCCGGGATCCTCGAGCTCGGCGGAGCGTACGGGCGGGTCCCCGACCACGCGGACTGGGCGATCGAGAGCTTCACCCAGGCGATCGCGCTGCGGCCTGACTATGCCGCTGCCTACCAGGCGCGGGGTGACGCGCGCCTCCTCAAGGCCGAGGCCCTCCTCTTTGGGAGTGGGGATTCGCAAGAGGTCTCATCCGGGCTCGCCGGGTCGATCTCCGACTTCGTGCGCGCCGCGGCGCTTGGACGAAGAGACAAAGAGACGTGGTCGAGGCTCGCCTGGGCGTACTTCCTCGCCGAGCGCTACCCGGAGTCGGTCGAGGCCGCCCGCCGCGCCCTCGCCCTCGCTCCGGACCTCGGACTTCGCCTGGGTTTCCAGCTCGCCCTCGCCCTCCTCGGCGCGGAAGGACAGGCCAAGGCAAACGAGGAACTGGAGGCCGCGCTCGCCGGGGCGGAGGAGCACCCACTCGCCTCAGACTCCCTCGCCTTCCGCGCGGCGATCCGCGGCCTCGCTGACCTCGAGCGGACGCGTCCCCTCCCCGGGATGGCCAAGATCGAGCGGCGACTCAAGGAGGCGTTCGTCTCCCTCGCCTACCGCGGCACGGCCACCGTCCGGCCGAGCGGGGCCACGATCGGCGGCCTCACGTTTGAGTGCCTCAACCTCGATGCGGAGGGCCGAGTGGTAGGACGCCGTCCGACGGGGAGTTTCGCCGGCGGGACCGATCGCGTCGGGCTCTCCTTCGACTACACCGGGATCCCGCAGGGCGCCCTCGTCGTCCTCAAGGTCTATTGGGAAGGACTGGAGCAGACGCCCTTGACGCAGGTCGAGCGGTGGTCTCTGCCCTCCTCGGGGCGCGCGGAGCGCGTCGTCCGCGCCCCGATCGAACACGACTTCGTCGGACTCATGCCCGGCCGGTACACCGCCGAGGTGTACGTGGAGGGCGAGCTCCTCTCAAGCGGAACCTTCGAGATCGAGTAACCCTGAGGGCTACGAGACGCTGCTTACGGGCACTCCAGGCCACCCTGTGACCGCCGCTCCTGACACACAAGTTGACAGACAGCGGCCTTGAGGAGTCTCATGACACCGGTGTGAGGAGGTGAGTCGCATGATCAGGCGCTCTGAAACCTCGCTGATCGCCCTCGCATCCCTTGTCCTTCTGCTCACTTCATGCAGCTACCTTCAACCACCCACGGGTGAGATCAGCATGGACGAGGCGGTCGGAATCGTGACGGAACAGGTCCTTCCTGGTGCGGTCCCGAAAGGAGCGACCTACGTTTGCTCGCGGTTGGACGAGTCGATCCCCGCGGGATCGGTGATCGAGGAAGCCACACCCGAAACAGAAACTACAGGATCGGCGCGGCTGTCTCCGCGGTCTCTTCCGGTGAGCGAAGAGTCATTCTTCTTCTTCCTCGATCTTGCCCCCCGAGCGCTCTATGCACACCCCGTTAAGTACATCGTTGTGGCCAAGAGCGGGACGTCTCACGTCGTAGAGGCGGAGTGGTGGCCGAAGATCAATGGTGTGCCTCCCGCAGAGCTCCTCGGGGATTACCCTAATCCTAGCCGTGTCATCGCCGGGAACGTCGATCTGAGGGCGCCGGTTGGGAATGTGATGACCTTCCATCTCGCGCACGCTTCCCTGTTGGGACGTGAAGGGTTCATCGTCGTGCAGGGCGCGATGCCGAACGAACCTCTGTACGATGAGATAGTGAGCACGTACCAGAACGCCATGAACTTCTTCAGCGGATACAGGAACGCGGTGTCGAGCGTAGTGGGGCTTGTTGAGAACCACGCTCTCGAGATTCGCGATGAGATCGACCGCATGGCGGGAGAAGGGCGCTCTCCTATCACGCTGTTCATCATCGGGCATGGGAATGCCAACGCCGTGTGGCTCGGAGGAAGGGCTTTCACCTCGCCTGGGCTTCGGGCCAAGATGGCGGAACACCTGGATACCCTGTTCAACCTCGTCCTCGGATCGTGTTACAGTGGGAGCTTCATCAACGTCCTCAAAGCTCTGCCAAACGTTCGTGCCATAGAGACAGCTTGTGGGACGTCGGAGCTCGCGTACGGAGACCATGACCGGCTTCTCGACGTCGACGACTCCAACCCCGAGGACTCGGGGACTGAGTGGACGAGCTCCATCCTCGAGGCCGCAGCGGCGATCGTCGCCGATTCCGTGAAGTGGACAAAGGTGCACAGTTTCGCAACCGCCAACGACCTTCCAGAGACGTGCGTGCTGCTGTGCGCCGCCGCCACGGGTGCGACCGGCGAGAACGAGTGGCTAGGGCTTCCTCAGAACCTAGACCTGACGAACCGGACGGGCCTGACAACACCCCAGGGCTACTGCTCGTGGGAGCTGGTCGTGCCACCCATTCCGCCCACGCCACCCATCATCTGGTGGCGACGGGCTTGAGAGACTCGCTGGGTTGTGGGAGGAAGGACACCGGGAACGCTCGCA
>CAYHEK010000098.1:0-4569 GCA_964355545.1 uncultured Thermotogae bacterium
CCTCGAGGCTAGGGGCGCGCGAGAAGCTTGTTCAGCTCCGCCTGCTGGCCGGCACGCACGATGGCCAGCACTTCGTCAACCGGCTCCAGGACTGTATCCTCGCGTGGGAGGATGAGATCGCCCTTGCGAATGATTGCCGCAAGCACGCAGTCGCAGGGAAGGTCGAGATCCCGCACGGCCTTGCCCACGGCGAGCGACTTGGGATCGACCTTCTCTTCGACAAGGGAGTACTGTCCCCTGCGGAGCTTGACGAGGGTCATCATGTCGCCGATCGACATCTCCTCGGCGATGAGCTTGGCCATGAGGTCGGCCTGGTTGATCGGGACGTCAACCCCCATCTCCCGCGTGAAGAGCCAGGCGTTCTTCGGGTCATTGACGCGCGCGATCACGCGGCGCACGCCGAACTCGAACCGCGCCATCGTCGACACGACCAGGTTGTCCTCGTCGTCGGCCGTGACGGCGGCGACCACGTCCGCGTTCTTGACGCCGGCCTGCAGCAGCACTTTGGGATCGGCCCCGTCGCCCGAGACGACGGCTTCCGGCGGGAGCTGCGTTCGGAGGAGCTCCGCGATTTCCGGCCTCCCGTCGACCACGACAACCTTGTGCCCGCCGGCGAGGAGGAGCCCCGCGAGGTGTGAACCGGTCTTCCCACCCCCAACGATCAGGACGAACATGATTCCCCCTCCTCTCGCCTAGGCGAGCGCGAGCAGACTCTCCAATCGGCTGCGCGACGTGGACAAGACGGCAATGACGACTCGGTCCCCACGCTGAAAGGCCGTGCCGAGCGCGGGGATGAACGTTGAGCCCTTGCGCGACACACCCGTCACGGCGATCTCTGCCGGCACGTTCACGTTGTTCACGGTGCGGTTCACCCAATGAGGCGGAACCTCAAGCTCGACCAGCTCGACCTCGCCGTTGCCCAGGGTTCCGATCACGCTCAGTTCGCGGTGGCCGAGGAGCTGAATGATCCGGCTCGCGCCCCACGCGGTGGAGGAGACCGTCTGCAGTCCAAGCCTCTGGTAGATCTCGGCACGGCGTGGATCGTACAGTCGAGCCACGACCTTCGGCACGTTGAAGACGTTGCGCGCCACCCGCGCGATGACGATGTTCAGGTTGTCGCCGGCCGTCACGGCAGCGAGGGCGTCGGCGCGCTCTGCCCCGGCGCGAGCCAACACCTCGCGGTCGAAGCCCGAACCCGCGACGGTCTTCCCGGCAAACCCCGATCCCAAGCGATCGAACGCCCGAGGGTCCACGTCCACCACGGTGACGTCCTGGCCGTCCTGGACGAGTTGATGGGCGAGCTCCGAACCCATCCGCCCACAGCCGACGATGATCACTCTCATGCGTTCCTCCTCACCTGAGCGGGGCCGCCCGCGACTCGCGTCTCGTCGGAAGACCGCGGTCGTCCTCTGGCTAGCTTAACGCCGAGCCGCCCGAGGCGGGCGCGCGCGCGTCCTACGGTGCCCGGAATCCTAGCCCCCGATTCCGCAGGGCGATTGTACCGGGCACAGACCGCTCAGCGCGCACCCCTCCGTTCCCCGTTCATCCCCGGCCGCAAAACCGACCTCACTCCCACGCTCCGTCACGCCGGACGAGCCTTGAGCCTCGGCCTGCGCGCCGCGCACCGATTCGCCGCACGAGGGCCTTGCGCCCCTCCTCCGCGAGGAACATAACGGGGGGATAGAGGAAGAGGACGGGCCAGTAGCGAAGCGGCAAGGGGCCTTCCTCAAACAGGGCCTGGAACGGCGGCAAGTAGATCATGCAGGCGATCAGCGCGAGCTCGAAGGCGAAGCCGAAAAGGAGGAACCGGTTGCTGAAGAAACCCGTCCGGAACACCGAGGTCCGCTCGGTACGGCAGGCGTAGGCATTCCCAATCTGCGTCGTGATGACACCGGCGTGGAACATCGTCGTCGCCATCACGTAGACCAGCCCCTCGTGCGTGAGCAGCCTCTGGGCGTAGGGCAAGAGATCGGGACGCGGCAGGTGGAACAGGTCGCGGTAGCCCATCGTCCACCACAGGAAGAAGAAGCCGGCGAAGCACAGCGCCGTCTGCAGGCTTCCGAGCCACAGGAAGGCTCGTAGGATGAGCCGGCGGTCGACGATGCGATCCTTCGGCCCTCGCGGCGGCCGATCCATCAGCCCCGGTTCCGGCTTCTCCGTCCCCAGGGCGAGAGCCGGGACGAGGTCCGTGCCGAGGTCGACGGCGAGGACCTGCATGACGACGAGTGCGAGGGGGATGTTGAACACGATCTGCAGGATAAACGGCCAGGCTTCGGGCGTGTTGCTCGTGAAGATGTAGGTCGTGAACTTGCGGATGTTGGAGTAGACGGCGCGCCCTTCTTCGATGGCATTGACGATCGAGGCGAAGTTGTCGTCGAGCAAGATCATCGACGCGGCCTCTTTGGCCACGTCCGTGCCCGCAATGCCCATCGCTACTCCGATGTGGGCCTTCTTGAGCGCGGGAGCGTCGTTCACGCCATCCCCAGTCACGGCCACGATCTCCCCCCGCGCCTTGAGGGTCGATACGATGCGAAGCTTGTGCTCAGGAGCGGCCCGCGCGAAGATGACTTCGCTCTCGAGCGCCTGCGCGAGGTCGGCGTCCGCCATCGCGTCAAGCTCCGCGCCGGTCACGAGGCGCGCCCCCTCTCCCACGATCCCCACGCGGCGAGCAATCGACTCCGCCGTGAGCCCGTAGTCGCCCGTGATCATGACGATGCGGATCCCCGCGCGGCTGCACTTCTCCACGGCCTCGGCCACCTCGGGCCGCGGAGGATCCTGCATGGCCAGGAGGCCAAGGAAGGTCAGCTCCCGCTCCACCCAGTCCACGGTGTAGCCATTCGGGCGCTCCGGCAGGGTGCGGCGAGCGACGCCCAGCACGCGGAGGGCCCCGCGAGCGTAGGCGTCGTTGGACGACAGAATCTGCTCGCGCCACGCCTCCGTCATCGGCTGCTCGGCGCCGTCCACCAGGATCGACGTGCACAGCCCGAGTACTTCCTTCGGAGCTCCTTTGATGAAGGCGACTTCCGTGCCGTCGCTCGCATGGATGGTGCTCATGCGCTTGCGCACGGAGTCAAACGGGAGCTCTCGCAGCCGGGGGTGCTCCCGAACCACCTCCGCAAGCGTGACCCCGCCCTTGGCGGCCGCGACGAGCAAGGCGGCCTCGGTCGGATCGCCGAGGATAGTCCATCCCTCTTCGCCGTGCGGTGGGACGAGCTTCGCGTTGTTGCACAGCGCGGCGGCAAGGACCAGCTCGTGGAGATCGCCTGGCGCAGCCGTCTCGCCCGAGGCTGCAGGCCGGAACTCGCCGGTCGGCTCGTAGCCTACCCCGCTCACCGTGAGCTTCCGCCCGGCGGCCCATGCCTCTCGGACCGTCATCTCATTCTGCGTCAGCGTCCCTGTCTTGTCCGTGCAGATGACCGTGCAGGAGCCGAGCGTCTCGACGGACGAGAGCTTCTTGACCAGGGCGTTCCGCTTCGCCATGCGCTGCACGCCCATGGCGAGCGAGAGCGTGACCGTGGGCAGGAGGCCCTCGGGCACGAACGCCACGACCATCCCGACGGAGAAGATGAACCCTTCGCTCAAGGGCCGCCCAATCACGAAAACGGAGAGGAGGAAGAGGAGCACGCCGATGCCCATGGCCATGGCGGTGACGATCTTGGTCACGCGGTTGACCTCTCTCTGCAGAGGCGAGAGATCCTCGCCCACGGTCTGGGTGAGGCGTGCGATCTTGCCGAACTCCGTGTTCATGCCCGTGGCGAAGACGATGGCCTTCCCCGTGCCCGCGCTGACCGACGTCCCGGCGAAGACGAGGTTCGGGCGCTCCGTGAGGGTCAGGCCCTCGCGCAGCGAGGCCTCCGCCGTGCGCCGCGCCGGCGCGGACTCCCCGGTGAGCGTGGACAGGTCCACCCGCATCTCGTTCTCCTCGACGAGGCGGGCGTCGGCGCTGATGTGATCCCCCTCAGAAAGAAGGATCACGTCGCCGGGGACGAGTTCCTCGGCGACGATCTTCGTCTCCTGTCCGTCCCGCAGCACTCGAGCGAAGCGCGGAAGCAGCTTCTTGAGCGCCTCGGCGGCCTTCTCGGCTCGGAACTCCTGCCAGAACGAGAAGACTGCATTGATGACGATGACGGCCCAAACAGCCCAGCCCAGTTGCGGCATCTTGCCGATGAAGGCCATGGCGCCGCCGGCCCAGAGGAGGAGCGCCATGAGGTGGGTGAAGTTGGAAAGGAACTTCCTCCACAGAGGCGTCCCCTTGATCGTCTGGATCGCGTTGGGACCGAGCTTGGCGAGCCGGGCCCGGGCCTCTTCCGTGGCAAGCCCATCCGGCGAGCTGCGGGCCGCGGCGTACACCTCGTTAATGCCAAGGGTATAGGCGGGTGGTTCCTCTTCTCCGGACATGTGAACTGCTGGCGGACACAGCCGGTCCGCCCATGCCTGCTCCTTGGCGATTCGATAAGGCACGAAGCCCACCCTCGGGCAGGCTTCGTTGGTTAACTGGTTTCCCCGTAAAACCTGATCTTAGTCCTATGATAGGAGATTGTCAATCGGCAAGAAGGCTCCAGCGCCAAG
>CAYHEK010000099.1:0-4404 GCA_964355545.1 uncultured Thermotogae bacterium
GGAGCCAGAGTGCCCCACTAAGGATATGTTCCTCGCTTTCCCCATCCAGCATCCCCCCTGCGTAAAGAAGAGAATCGTGAGGCAGTATACCCATCGCGAAACGGGTCGGCAAGAGTTCGAGATCCGAATGGGCTCCACGCATCCGTGTGGGAAGGCGCCGCGGAGGCCGCGAGCGAAAAGGAGATCAGGAAGCAAGTTGAGAGAGAATGAGCCGGGAGAGTATCCTTACCCTCTTGGATCGTATTGAGGGGGTAGGGTCGTTTCGATTCCCTTCCTGACTCGACTTCGAGGAGGGCGTGATGCCGACGAGGCTCCTGTTGGGGGACGAGGCGGTCGCTCAAGGGGCGATCGACGCCGGGCTCTCCGGGGCGTACGCCTACCCGGGGACCCCATCCACGGAGATCACCGAGTATGTCGAGCGAAGCGCGGAGGCAAGGCGCGGGGAGATCCACTGCCGGTGGGCGACGAACGAGAAGACCGCCCTCGAGGCCGCTTTGGGGATGAGCTACGCCGGCCGGCGTGCGATGGCGAGCATGAAGCACGTCGGCCTGAACGTCGCGGCCGATCCGTTCGTCAATGCGGCGATCACGGGGACGAGCGGGGGCCTGATTGTGAACGTGGCGGACGACCCGTCGATGCACTCCTCGCAGAACGAGCAGGACTCCCGCCTGTACAGCGAGCTTGCCCTCGTCCCGTGTCTTGAGCCGTCGAACCAACAGGAGGCGTACGCGATGGTCTCCTACGCCTTCGACCTCTCCGAGCGCTACCGGGTTCCGGTCCTCATCCGCCTCGTGACGCGCCTCGCCCACTCGCGGTCACCCGTCGTCCTTGGGCCTTCCCGGCCGCAGAACCGGCCGAGCCTTCCCGAGGACCCGGGCCGGTTCATCGTCCTCCCCCCGACGGCGCGCCGGCAGTACGCGGCCCTCGCCGCAAAGCAGGCGGACTTCGCCCGCGAGAGCGAGAAGAGCCCATTCAATTCCTTCTCTGACGGATCGGACCGGACGCTTGGGATCCTCTCAAGCGGGATCGCGGTGAACTACGTCCTTGAGGCCTACGGCGGGGCCTCTTTGCATCCTCTCCTCAAGGTCTCCCAGTACCCGCTTCCGGCGAAGGCGGTCGAGCGGCTTTTTAGAAGTTGCGAGCGGGTCCTCATTGTTGAGGAGGGCTACCCGTTCATCGAGGCGAAGGTCCGTGGGGTCCCGGAGCGGACGAGCCCGCGCATCCTCGGCCGTCTGACAGGCGAGCTTCCCCGCACGGGCGAGCTCACCCCCGGACTCGTCGCGACGGCGCTCGGGATGGGGAGGAAGATCCCTGCCCCATCTTCCGTCCCCGTCCCGCGGCCTCCCGCCCTCTGCCCGGGCTGTCCCCACGCCGACACCTACCGCGCCCTGAACGAGGCGATGCAGGCTCATCCCGCGGGCCGCGTCTTCTCCGACATCGGCTGCTACACCCTCGGGGCCTATCCGCCCTTCTCAGCGATCCACACCTGCGTCGAGATGGGGGCCTCCATCACGATGGCCAAGGGCGCGGCCGACGCCGGGCTCGTCCCGGCCGTGGCCGTGATCGGCGACTCGACCTTCACCCATTCGGGGATGACGGGGCTCCTCGACTGCGTCATCGAACGGGCCCCGGTCACGGTCGTCATCCTCGACAACCTGACCGTGGGGATGACCGGCGGGCAGCGCTCGTGCGCGACGGGGAGGCTCGAGGCGATCTGTGCGGGTCTCGGCATGGAGCCTGGGCACGTGCAAAAGATCGTCCCCCTCCCCAAGGAGCACGCGAAGAACGTCGCCGTCCTCCGGGAGGAGATCGGCTACGGAGGCCCCTCCGTCGTCATTGCCCGTCGCGAGTGCCTCGAGACAGCGCGACGCGGCCGGGCGGCCGCGGAGGGGGCGGGATGAAGCGCGACGTGATCCTCGCCGGCGTTGGCGGGCAGGGCCTCCTCGCCCTCGCGGCGGTGATCGCCGAGGCGGCGCTTGAGCTTTGCCTCTACCTCAAGGAGTCCGAGGTGCACGGGATGGCCCAACGCGGCGGGAGCGTGACGAGCCACCTGCGCTTTTCGGACCGCCCGATCTACTCCGACCTCATCCCCGAGGGGACGGCCGACCTCATTTTCGCCCTCGAGCCGATGGAGGGCCTGCGCTACGCGCATCTCCTCGTTCCGGCCGGCGCGTTCGTCTCAAGTTCCGCTTTCGTGAAGAACCTCCCCGCGTATCCGCCGGAGGAGGCGATCCTCGCGGCGATCAAGGAGCTCCCTTGTCACGTCCTCGTCGACGCCGTTCACCTCGCGGAGAAGGCGGGATCGCCCCAGTGCGCGAACCTCGTCGTCCTCGGCGCGGGGACCCCCTTCCTCGGCCTTCCCGAGGAGGCGCTCGCCGCGGCGATCCACCGTATCTTCCAGGGCCGGCCGGAGGCGGTGGTCGAGAGGAACGTGAAGGGGTTCCGCTTGGGCCTCGAGGCGGCAAGGGGGAAGGGCTAGCTCGACCTCAGGCTCGCTTCCCGCCGTGGCGATACGGCCGAGTCTCGTTGTAGGCCATCTTGGCGAGCACGGCTCTCTCGAGGTCGAAGCCCGTGGCCGCAGCGAAGTCGAGGAGCCGGATGACGGCGTCGGCCGTCTCCTCCTCCATCGTGGAGAAGCCGGGGATCGCGGTGCTCGGCGGGTCCCCCGCCCGGTAGGCCTCCATCGCCTCGGCGAGCTCGGTCACGACGAGCATCAGCACCTCGCCGGTCGCGCGCGGGGCGTCCCACCAGCCGTGTTCGACCGCGGTGCGGTGCACCCGATCCTGCATCTCGCGAAGGTCCATCCTGCCTCCGTCCTTGTCACAATGGGATGAAGGAAGAGGGTAGCCGGCCGCCCGATCGTGGGCAAGGCGGCCTCTGTTTGTCGGAGGAAAGAGCGACGAGTAAGCTCGGGCGAAACGTCATGCCGTAGGGAGGGGTGGAATGGAGCGAAGAAAGCACTTCTGGATCGCGTTTTGTGGCCTCGTCCTCCTCGTCGCATTCCTGGTTCCCTGGGCGACCGGCCAGGGGCCGGCCGCTTCGGGTCCCTTGCGGATCGGGGTCTTCGCCGACCTTCACGCGCACGTCGCCGACTCGCCGGATGAGAAGAAGGTGATGACGAACTACGCCGAGCGCCTCTCCGCGTTCGTCGCGGCGATGAACGCCTGGCCGGCCGACCTCGTGATCGAGCTGGGGGATCTCGTGAACGGGGTCTTCGTGATGGGCGGAGAGCGGGTCGACCCGGCGCGGGTCCCCGGCGTCCTCGAGGAGGTGGAGAAGATCTACTCGGGCCTCGCCGGCCCACGCTACTACGTCCTCGGGAACCACGACGTCTACGACCTCTCGAAGAGCGAGTTTCTGGAGAGGGTCTCGGCCCCCGCCACCTTCACGAGCTTCGACGCCGGGGCCTACCACATCGTGATCCTCGACGCGCAGTACAACAAGAACGGGGAGGACCTCGGCCACACCGGCTGGGTCGTGCAGGGGAGGATCCCGCAGGCGGAGCTTGACTGGCTGCGAGCGGACCTCGCCGCGACGGTGAAGCCGACGATCGTCTGCGTCCACCAGCGCCTGGACGTGGCCTTCGATCTCCTCGCCGGAGGGCCCCAGATCGCGAACGCCTCCGAGGTGAAGGCGGTCCTCATGGCCTCCGGGGGCGTGATCGCCGTCTTTCAGGGGCACGAGCACGAGAGCGCCTACTCGCTCGAGGACGGGATCCACTACGTGACCTTCGCCTGTCTCGTCGACGAAGGGACCCCGCCGACGTGGGCGCAGGTCACTCTGGACCCGGTCGGCCGGACGATCGAGATCGACGGCGTTGGGATCGAGGTGGACCGCCACCTCACGTACTGAGGCGGCCGCACCGCTAGGGAGGGGAGATGATCGTCGACTTCTCCATCGCCCCGATCGGAAGGGGGAAAAGCCTGAGCGCGTACCTCGCCCCGGTCTTCGACCTGATCGATGCTTCCGGCCTTGCGCACGAACACCACGCCATGGGGACGAACATCGAGGGCGAGTGGGACGAGGTGATGGCCCTCATCAAGGCCTGCCGCGATAGACTGCTCGCGCGCGCGGGGCGCGTCTCGATCTCGCTACGGATCGACGACCGCCCCGGGGTAACCGACGGGATCGCCCGCAAGGTGGCGTCCGTCGAGGCGAAGCGCCGGCGCTAGGCCGGGCAGCTCTTCTCGGCGTCCCGTGACTCGGCGCCGGCGGTCGGCGCCCGTCCTCTAAATGAGCAGGACGTCGTGAGCGATGTTCACCGCGTGGTCGCCGATCCGCTCCAGGTTTCGCAGGACCTCCACGAACAGGATCCCCGCCGCGGGGTTGCAGGTCCCTTCCTCCAGTCGCCGGATGTGCGCCTCCTTGTAGCGGACCTCGAGGCGGTCGACCTCCTTCTCGAGC
>CAYHEK010000100.1:0-4371 GCA_964355545.1 uncultured Thermotogae bacterium
CGCTCGATCACCGGACGGTTCGCGATGGGGATGAGGTGCTTGGGCTGGGAATAGCTCAAGGGACGCATCCGCGTCCCCTCGCCGCCGCAGAGGACGAGCGCTTTCATCCGGGATGCTCCTTTTTCGCCTCTTCGAGAGGGAGGAACTTTCGGAAGGGCTCGTTTGGCGCTAGCCGCCCCCCTGACTTCCTCAGTCTATCGATCCTGTAAACCCGATACACAGGGCGATCGCAGCGACGATCTCAGCGAGCTGATCGGAGGCCACTTCACCGATGCGCTCGATGCATCGACTGACCGCGACGGACTTCACCTGCACCGAGTCTGCGCTTGAGTCTTTGTCAAGACCGTTCAACGAGGAACAAGGGATCTTCGTGTGCCAGGGGAAGCACGCGTATCGGTCATCCCACTCGGTCACTGGAACGACGATGACGACAGGGAGACGTCCGACTTCCTCAACCTGTACCACCACGGCGGGCCGGTCCTTCTGGATCTCTGCCCCCACAGAGGGATCAAAGCGGACGCGCCAGATCTCTCCCCTACGGGGTCTCATCGTAGAGGTCATTCGTGCCGAAGGCCTCGTAGTCTGTCAGCCGCCTGTCGGCTTTGTAGACCTCCTCGGCCTTTTTCGATGACGCTGCCAAGATTCTGAGCCTGACCTTTAGAGGGAGCCTCATCAGGTCCACAGCCGAGTAGCGTTGCTGCGTCTTGAGGTTGCTATTCACCATGCTCTCCTCCAGCGTCTCCAAGGCGGAGTATACACCTGATAGCAGACGTACGTAAGAGACCAACGGTGCAAGGGGTGCGGCTACCGACCGCCGTTCGGGACATTCCGAATCTTCTTCACGTCTTGCGCGCGGCTTTTGTCCATCACGAGGAGCGCTTCGCTCGTATCGACGATGACGAGGTCGCGGACGCCGATCGTGACAATCGTTCGCGTCCTGTCGCTCACGACGGTCGTGCCGCGGGTGTCGATGCCGCGATGGTCGGCGAGGACGACGTTCCCCTTCTCGTCCTTCGGGAGGACCGACTCGAGCGCCGCCCAGTCCCCGACGTCGCTCCACCCGATGTCGCCTGTGGGAAGGACGCAGGCGTGCCGGCTCTTCTCCATGACGCCGTGGTCGATGGAGAGGCTCTCTTGGCGGGCGTAGACTTCTTTGATGACTGCCTCTTCATCAGGCCTTCCGAGGTGCTGCGCGATCTCGGTCAACCCCCGGTACAGGGCCGGCATGTGCTCCTCGATCTCGCGCAGGATCGCGTCCGCGCGCCAGATGAACATCCCGCTATTCCAGTAGTACCCGCCCTCGCTCAGGAAGCGCTCGGCTGTGGTGCGATCGGGCTTCTCGGTGAACCGCTCGACCGCGAGGGCGGTCGTTTCTCGGCCGCAGGTGGCGTTCTGGCACGGCCGCGACGCGCGGATGTAGCCGTATCCGGTCGTGGGGAAGGTCGGCGGAATCCCCAGGGTCACGAGGTGCTTCCCTTCTGAGGCGATCGCGACGGCGTCCTCGAGAAGCGCGAGGAAACGCTTCTCGTCTTTGATGACGTGGTCCGCGGGGAGGGCGACCATCACCCCCGCGGGGTCGATCCGTGAGACGTAGAGAGCGGCGAGGCCCACGCAGGGCGCCGTCCCCCGCCCCATCGGTTCGGCGAGGATGTTGCGCGGCGGGAGGTCGGGAAGCTCTTCGGCGACGAGGTGCGCGTGCTCCTTCCCCACGACGACGAAGGTCTTCTCCCACGGCACGAGCGGAATGACGCGCGCCGCGGTCCCCTGGAGCATCGTCCTCTCCCCGACGAGCTTCAAGAACTGCTTTGGGCGCTCGTCGGTGCTGAGGGGCCAGAGCCTCTCCCCGCGTCCTCCGGCCATGATGACGGCGTAGGGCGTCTTCACTTTGCTTCCATCTCCTCCTCCAAGAGCAGTCTCAATTCCGAGAGCTTCTCGTCCAACAGCGCTTCGGACTGCGCCTCGACGTTCAGCCGCAGGAGGGGCTCGGTGTTCGAGGGACGCAGGTTGAACCACCAGTCGTCGTAGTCGACGGAGAGCCCGTCCAGGTGGCTGATCGCGCCGTCGCGAAAGCGGGCTTCCACCCTCTTCATGGCGCCCTGCATGTCCGCCACGGGGAAGTTCCTCTCCCCGGAGTGGGCGTACGTGCGCAGGGGGAGGACGAGCGCGGCGAGGGACTCTCGGGAGGTCGCGACATTCTCGAGCACCGTCAGCATGGCGAGGATCCCGCTCTCGCAGTAGAAGAAGTCCGAGAAGTAGAAGTGGTAGGAGAGCTCTCCGCCGAAGAGGGCCTTCTCTTCGCGCATTCGGGCCTTCACGAACGAGTGTCCGACGCGGGTCTTGACCGGCCGTCCGCCGCACGCGCGCACCACTTCCGGGACGACGCGGCTTGAGCGCAGGTCGTAGAGGATGGCGCCTCTACCGTTCTGTTGTAGAAGTTGTTTTGCGATTAGCGCCGTCAACAGGTCGCCGCGCACGAGCTCCCCTCTTTCGTCGAGGAAGGCGACTCGATCTGCGTCGCCGTCGAAGGCGATCCCGATCGATCCCGGTCGCGCTCTCATCGCTCGCCGCAGGTCGGCGAGGTTCTCCTCCTTGAGCGGGTTCGCCTCGTGGTGAGGGAAGCGGCCGTCGAGCTCGAAGAAGAGGTCCGTGTGGCGTATCTCTTGGGACTTGAGAATCCCCGGGAGGACCGCGCCGGCCATGCCGTTCCCGGCGTCGATAACGACCTCACGATCTAGAGCGATGGAGAAGCGCTCCCCGAAGAAGGACCGATACCGTTCCGCAAGGTCTTCCTTCCTCCGCGCGCCGACGCGGGCGGCCCTTCCAGGAGAAGAGGCGAACGCCCGCTCGCGGAGGGTGTTCAGGCCTGTCTCGGCGCTGATCGGGATCGCCTCCTCGCGGACGAACTTGAACCCGTTGTACCCTGCCGGGTTGTGGGAGGCGGTGATCATGACCCCGCCAGCCGTCCCCAGCGTGTTGACCGCGAAGTAGAGCATGGGCGTGGTGGAGAGGCCGATGTCGATCACGTCCGTCCCGCCGGCGTTCAGCCCGTCTGCGAGCGCGGCGAAGAGGGAGTCGGAGCTTATGCGCATGTCCCTGCCCACAGCGACTCCTCTCCCTCGGGTGAGGAGGCCGCTCTGGGCAAAGCCTTGCCCGATGCGGTAGGCCGCGTCCTCGTCCAGCTCGTCGGGATAGATCCCGCGGACGTCGTAGGCTTTGAAGATCTCCTTCTTCAACGAGGACGTCCTCCTCATAACCGGCGCGTGGTGTGGCAACTTCGCATCGAAAGGCCATCCCAAAGATAGCCGACCCGCCGAGCGCGCGCAACGTCTCCGAGCTAGGATGAAGGAACCGAACGGAGTATGATCTGCGGGAGATGGCCGAGATCGATTGGGACGACCTCATCGCGCGGTACGACCGTGGCCGGATGCGCGACGTCCTCGCGCGCTTCCCCGATCAGTGTCGCCAGGGGATCGAGATTGGTGAGCGGTTCCCCGTCCCAGCCGTGAGCGGGATCGACAAGGTCGTCGTCTGCGGCATGGGGGGCTCGGCGATGGCCGGGGAGGTCGCGCGGCGCTTCGCTCGTCTGCCTGTGCTTGTGAATCGGGGCTACGACCTGCCGGCGTTCGTCGACGAGCGGACCCTGCTTGTGGCGGTCAGTTACTCCGGGAACACCGCGGAGACGCTCTCGGCCCTCGCACAGGGGCTTGACCGGAGGATCTCGAGCCTGTGCGTCACGAGCGGCGGGAGGATGCGGGACGAGGCGAAGAGGCTCGGCGTCCCGTGTGTGGAGATCCCTTCCGGGTACCAACCGCGGATGGCGGTCGGCTACCTCGCCCTGTCTCTGCTTGCGATTCTCGCCAGGATGGGTCTTCTGAAGGGCAAGATGAACTGGGAGGCCCTGTTAAGCGCCCTCGATCGGGCGCGGGCGTCCCGTGGGCCGGAGGCCCCGACCGAGGAGAATCAAGCGAAGAGGATCGCCGAGGCCCTCTTCGGCAAGGTCCCTGTGATCTACGGGACGACCGACAACACGGACCTCGTCGCGATGCGCTGGAAGACGCAGATCAACGAGAACGCAAAGCAAGCCGCTTTTTGGAACGTCTTCCCAGAACTCGACCACAACGAGGTCGTCTCTCTCGCGAAGCCAGAGCTTATGGCATGTCAGCACATCATCCTCCTTCACAATAGCCGCGACTCAACCGAGAACGCCTGCCGGATGGAGATCACGAAAGGCTTGTTTGCGAAGACGGGCGTCGCATGCACCGACGTGTGTGCAGACGGGGAGGACGAGCCGAGCGAGGTCTTCTCCCAGGTTTACCTCGGGGACTACGTCAGCTTCTACCTCGCGCTCATGAATCAGGTCGATCCCACCCC
>CAYHEK010000101.1:0-4367 GCA_964355545.1 uncultured Thermotogae bacterium
AAGCTCGGGCGTAGTCAGCCATGCCGCACAGGGCTTCGGCTTTCACTCCCGAAGACACCTGCGCAACGCCGTTCCCACCTTCTAGGGAGAGGTCTGCCCGTTCTGTTCCGGGTTGTGTCCGATCCAGCGCGCGGCGGCGAGGGAAGCCAGGTTCGCAATAGCGCCGAGCAGGCGGCGCTGCTCGGGGAGAAGGCGCTCGACGCTTCCTCTGAACCCGAGGACGCCGATCGTCTCGTCCTGACACTTCATCGGTAGGAAGAAGAGTGCGGCGTTCGCGAGGGTCCCTGTGCCTGCGCCGGCCGGTTCCCCGTGAGCGTACGCCCACTCGGCGACCGCCATCTCCTCCACGCTCAGGCGCAGGCTCTCGTCGCTCTTCGCCCTCACCTGAAGGGCGTCTGTCCAGTCCCGGAACAGAACGACGGTCGGATCGCTCGACACCTTGGCGAGGTAGCGGACAGTGACCCGGGCGATGTCATCCAACACCTTCTCCTGCACGGCCTCCAGCCGTTCCATCCCTTGCGCCGGGCGCTCGCGAAAGCCGCCGAACAGCTGGGCAATGGGCGGGAGCGCAAGCAGTTCCTTGCTCATCTCTTCGAGCAGGGACACCCGTTCCACCCGAACCTGGAGGGCCGCCGACTGACGGCGGACGACCTGGATCAGCTGACCAATGACGATGGAGGTGACGAGGAACACGACAGCACTGACGATGTCTGCCGGGTGTTCGACCGCGAACGTGAAACGCGGGGCGAGGAAGAGGAGATCGAAGGCGGCCAGGCTGAGGATAGCGGCCCACACCGAGGGGCCTGTCCCGAAGAGAAGCGCGACAACGATCGTTGCCACAAGGTAAACTGCGCACAGGGAGATCGGGTTCACGTACCCCTGTAGGAAAAGGTTCAGGCCACTCGCCAGGGCCACGACGGGAACGGCGAGGAGGTACCCGCGGGGATCAAAGCGCCGCTTTGCGACGGCGACCGGCGCGGAGGGGCGGGGCTCGGCCACGGTCGGCGTGACCAAGGAGAGGTCGAAGTCGCCCCGATCTCGCAGCAGCCGGTACACGGGGTAGCCCCGGATTGCTCCCAGAAGAATCGAGCGTCGCGGCTTCCCGATCACGATCTGGCTGATGTTGTTCTCCTGCGCAAACCGCAGCAGCCCCGGCACCACATCCGTTCCACTCAGGGTGACGGTGCGGGCTCCAAACTCCTCCGCGAGGTTGAACGCGTCCGCGAGGTACGTCTTCTCGGAGGGAGACAGCGCGCGGAAGGTGGGCGGCGCGACGTGCACGGCGTACCACTCCGCATTGCTGTCCTTCGCCATGCGGTACGCCTTGCGAACGAGCTGGGAGGCGTTGGGCGTCGCGCCAATGCACACCATGAGCTTCCCGACGGCCGGCCACGGACTACGAATCGCCTTTGCCTTCAGGTAGTTCACGAGCTCGTTGTCCATCTTCCGGGCGACCACGCTCAGGGTGATCTCTCGCAGCGCGACGAGGTGACCGCGCTGGAAGAACCCTTCCATCGCCCGCCGCGCCTGTTCCGGAATGTACACCTTCCCCTCGCGCAGGCGCTCGAACAGCTCCTCGAGCGGGATGTCGATCACCTGGACTTCCTCAGCCCGGTCGAGGACCCAATCGGGCACGGTCTCCTGCAGCCGGATCCCCGTGATCTTCGCCACCACGTCGTTCTGGCTCTCCAGATGCTGGACGTTCACTGTAGTGTAGACATCGATCCCTGCCGCCAGCAGTTCCTCCACATCCAGGTAGCGCTTGGGGTGTCGACACCAGGGGGCGTTCGTGTGAGCCAGTTCGTCGATGAGAGCGACCGCAGGCCTGCGCGCGAGAAGCGCGTCCAAATCGAGCTCCTCAAGAGCGATCCCCCGGTACTCTCCCCGCTTGCGGGGGATCACCTCGAGCCCCTCCAAGAGCTCCTCCGTCTCAGAGCGTCCGTGCGTCTCGACGATCCCGACCACCACGTCATCGCCTCGCCGCTTGAGGACGTGCGCTTCGAGCAACATGGAGTACGTCTTCCCCACCCCAGGCGAGTATCCGAGGAAGACCTTGAGCTTCCCCTGCCTGGGTTCCTCCTTCTGGACCTCTCTCAGCAAGGCATCGGGATCGGGACGGCCTTCATCAGGGCTCTTGTTCATGGCTCACCTCACCCGGCTGGCGCGGGACGAGGCCAAACAGCTCGTCGAGCGCGATATTCAGCCGCAGGACGTTCACGCGCCGTTCTCCAAACGCGCCCAGAAATGGGCCCCGAGCATGGCGCCGGATGAGCGTCTCAACCATCTCCGGGTCGACACCCCTCGCTCTCGCGATCCGCGCCCCTTGCAGGAGCGCCGACTCCACGCTGATGTCCGGATCGAGGCCGCTCCCCGATTCCAAAACGAGGTCCGCCGGCACGGGCGCCCCTTGCGGGAGGCCGTTCTCCTGCCGAACTCGGTCGATCCGTTCCAGCACGCGGTCGAGCAGGACGCGGCTGGTCGGCGCGAGGTTCGACCCTCCGGAGCGGGTGGGGTCGTAGTCGGAGAAGGACGGTCGTCCGTGGATGTACTGGGGCAAGGAAAAGGACTGGCCGACGAGCTCCGAGCCGACGATTCGCCCGCCGCTCAAGACGAGACTCCCGTTCGCCCGGCGCGGGAACGCGAGCTGGGCGATCCCCGTCACGAGGAGCGGGTAGATCACGCCCACGAGGATCGAGAGGACCAAAAGGACCAGAAGCGCTGTCCGGATCTCCTTCATTGCCTCTCCTTCACACCAGCCGCAGCGCGGCGAGGACAAGGTCAAGCAGCTTGATCCCGAGGAATGGGAGGACGAGGCCGCCGATCCCGTATACAAGGAGGTTCCATCGCAGCAGGGCGGAGGCCGATCGCGCCCGGAATCGCACGCCACGCAACGCGAGCGGAATGAGAAGTGGAATGATGATCGCGTTGAAGATGACCGCAGCGAGGACGGCGCTCGCCGGGCTTGCGAGGTGCATCACATCGAGCCGGTGAAGTTCAGGATAGGCCACGGCGAAGATCGCTGGGATGATCGCGAAGTACTTCGCCACGTCGTTCGCCACGCTGAAGGTCGTCAAGGCACCCCGAGTGATCAGGATCTCCTTCCCCACCTCCACGATGTCGAGGAGCTTCGTCGGGTTCGAGTCTAGATCAACCATGTTCGCCGCTTCGCGCGCCGCCTGCGTGCCGGCGTTCATCGCCACGGCGACGTCGGCCTGCGCCAGGGCGGGAGCATCGTTCGTGCCGTCGCCGATCATCGCCACCAGATGTCCCTCCGCCTGATACTTCCGGATCAGGTCGAGCTTCGTGTCCGGCCGGGCTTGAGCGACGAAGTCATCCAGGCCCGCCTCCGCCGCGATGGAGGCCGCCGTCAGCGGGTTGTCCCCCGTGATCATCACGGACCGGATCCCCATCTGCCGAAGCTGCCCGAGCCGGCTCTTGATCCCGTGCTTGAGCACGTCCTTCAACCGAACAATCCCAATGACCCGGGAATCCTCGGCCACCGCCATGGGAGTGTCGCCGTGTCGTGCGATGGCGTCAACCTGCCCTCGCAGGCCTTCAGGAAAAGACCCGCCTCCCGCGCGCACGAACGCCTCCACCGCGTCGACCGACCCCTTGCGGATCCTCCGCCTGCCGGTGTCAGCGCCACTCATCCTTGCCGCGGCGGAGAACGGCACGAAGGCCGTCTCCTCGGGTGCGCGGATGTCGCGGCCCTTGATGCCGAGCTCATTCTTGCACAGGACGACGATGCTCCGTCCTTCCGGGGTCTCGTCCGCAAGCGACGAGAGGAGGGCCGACTCCAGGATCTCCTCCCGCGAGACCCCCTCCGCGGGGACGAGTTCCGTCGCCATGCGGTTTCCCAGGGTGATCGTGCCGGTCTTGTCCAGAACCACGATGTCCACGTCCCCGGAGGCCTCTACCGCTCGGCCGCTCAAAGCAACGACGTTCCGTTGAATCAACCGGTCCATTCCTGCGATTCCAATAGCGGGGAGGAGCCCGCCGATCGTCGTCGGCATCAGGCAGACGAGGAGGGAGACGAGGACCGGGACGGTCGTTGTGACGCCCATGTAGTGCGCGATCGCCGGGACAGACAGCACGACAACGAGGAAGAGGACCGTCAGCCCGATGAGGAGGATCTGCAGGGCCGTTTCATTCGGCGTCTTCTGCCGTCGCGCCCCCTCGACCATCGCGATCAGGTGGTCGAGGAACGTCTGCCCGGGGTCGGAGGTGATCCGGACCTTGATCGTCCCTGCGAGGACCCGCGAGCCGCCCGTGACGCCGCTCCGGTCGCCACCGGCCTCGCGCACGACCGGGGCCGACTCCCCGGTGATCGCTGACTCATCGACCAGCGCTGTCCCTTCGACGATCTC
>CAYHEK010000102.1:0-4272 GCA_964355545.1 uncultured Thermotogae bacterium
TCTTCGGGTCTCCTTTCCTCCGATTGTAACCGCTGCGGCGTTGCGCGAATCTCTCTTGACTTCAACCGGTGCTTATGGTAGCCTGCGGTCAGGCTGCTTTACAAGCTCCGGCCAAGCTGCCAGGCCGGGCAGGTGACCTATCTATGGAATTCGAACGAGTCAAGCCGACCAAGGCCTCTTCCTTCGTCGGCGAGCAGATCCTGAACGCGATCAAGACCGGCGCACTCCCCATTGGTGGGAGACTCCCCTCGGAATCGCAGCTCGCTGAGAAGATGGGAGTCAGCCGCCCAACGGTGCGGGAAGCCCTCAGTGGCTTGGCTGCCGTGGGGCTGATCCAGTCCCGCCCAGGCAACGGCAACTACGTCTGCAATCCGGGCCGGTCGGCTGAACGGGAGTTTCTGATCCTCCTCGAGAAGGAGGAGAGCTGCGTCGAGATCGTCCAGGTGCGCGGCCTCCTCGAACCCCCCGTGGCCAGTCTCGCCGCCAGCCAGCGGACCGACGAGGATGTCGTGCGGCTTCGGGTGTCCTGCCACAGGCTACGCCGCCTGGCCCAGCGAGGGAAGTTCGATCCGTATCTCGACGCCGACAAGGAGTTCCACCTGGCCGTCCTCGCTGCGGCGAGAAACCACCTCCTGGAGGCCGTCCTTGGGCCCCTCATCAAGACCATGGATCAGCAGCTCTATCGGGAGTTCACGCACCGCTTCTACCTCACGGACCCCTCCGAACTCGGCCGGGTCGTGACTCTCCAGGAGGAGATCGCGAACCGAATCATCGAGAAGGACCCGCAAGGCGCCTTCGAGAGGATGGACGAACACTGGAGAAGGATGCGGGCAACGTGGGGCACTTAGTGCCCTCGTGCAAGAGACTCTGTCGACTACGCCCGCCGGGGCCGTGCGCCCACGCGGCGGGCAGGCAAAGGGGGGTGATCG
The DNA here is from genome assembly GCA_964355545.1 of uncultured Thermotogae bacterium. Taxonomy (GTDB): domain Bacteria; phylum Bipolaricaulota; class Bipolaricaulia; order UBA7950; family UBA9294; genus JAPLGE01. The sequence continues at coordinate 930 of CAYHEK010000102.1, forward strand.
CCGCAGGCAGAAGCAAGCTCTAGGTGTCGTTCTCGAGAAACGGAGGATCGCAAGGAGGTCTTGCCATGCGTTTGAGAAGTATCGTGTTCCTGCTCCTCGGACTGGCCTTGGTCTCTGCCATCGCGACCGCTGCGGACACCCCCCCCTACGGAGGGACCTTCCGGTGCGCGCTCGCGTCAGAGCCCGGGACGCTCGACATGCAACTATCCACCGGCGTCAACGAAGGGACGATCGCCTGCAACGTCTTTCAGGGCCTCTTCTCCTTCAACGCCGATTTTGCCCCCCAGCCGGAGCTGGCCCAGAGCCTGGACCTCGACCCGTCAGGGACCGTCGCCACGTTCCACCTTCGCCGGGGCATCCTGTTTCACAACGGCCAGGAGATGAAGGCGGAGGACGTCGTCGCCTCCCTCAACCGGTGGGGACAGTACGGCGCCACGGCCAAGGCGCTCTGGAGCCTCGTAACCGGGGTCGCTGCCCCGGATGAGTACACGGTCGTGCTCACGCTCTCACAGCCGTTCGGCCCCATGACAACCTACCTTGCCAACGACGTCGGCGGCCCCCTCATCTACCCGAAGGCCCTCGTCGAGGCCGCGGGGAACAAGCCGCTCCCGCCCAGCAGCTACGTCGGCACCGGTCCCTATCGGTTCGTCGAGTGGAAGTCGGGGAACTACATCCTCCTTGAGCGCTACGATCGGTTCGTCAGCCTCGACACGCCGTCCAGCGGCCACGCGGGGAAGAAGACGGCCTACTTCGACAAGCTCCAGTTCTTCTTCGTGCCCGACAACAACGCTCGTCTGGTCGGGATCCAGGCGGGAACTTATGACTACGTCGTCGATATCCCGAACGATCTCTTGGCCAGCGTCGAAGGGAACAAGAATGTCGTCCCGATTCTCATCAACCACCCGCCGATCTACCCCATCGCTCTCGTCAACAACAAGCAAGGCATCTCGACGAACGCGGGAATCAAGCGCGCCATGCTGACCGCCCTGGACATGGAGGAGATCATGCTCGCCGGGTACGGGGATCCCAAGTTCTGGAGCCTGAACGCCAGCTACTTCGCCCCCGGGATCCGCTGGTACACGCCGGACGAGGGACTGGGACTCTACGACGCCGCCGATCCCGTGAAGGCACGCGCGATGGCCCAGGAGGCCGGCTATAAGGGCGAGCCGATCCGAATCATCGTCGCCGGGGACATGACCGCTCAGTACAACCAGGCCGTCGTCGTGATGAGCCAGCTGGTCAAGGCTGGGTTCAACGTTTCGCTCCAGGTCTACGACAAGGCGACCTTCTTCGCCATCCGGAACGCCAAGGACAACCCCGAGTGGGAGCTCGCGTTCTCGTTCTACAGCACGACTCCCGATCCGTCGATCGTCCTCATGCTGAGCCCGACGTACGCCGGCTGGTGGGATTCCCCGAAGATCCAGACCCTGCGCACTGAGGTGAACCAACTCACTGACTTTGATGTGCGCTACGCGAAGTGGCAGGAAATCATGGATCTCTGGTACGAGGAGATCCCAGCGATCAAGTTCGGCGATGCCTTCCAGCTCCACCTCATCCGAAGCGAGATCGGCGGCGGCTACGGGACGCCCGAGCACGTCGTCATGATCTACGGCTACTTCTACAACCTCTGGAAAAAGTAGGACCGTCTGAGGGGCTCTCCGTCGCAAGGCGGGGAGTCCCTCTTCGTCCCAAGGGAACAAGAAGATAGATGGGCTCACACTTCATCCGCCGTGGAGTCGGGATGCTCGCGAGCTGCATCCTCGTCATCACGATCACCTTCCTGCTCATGGAGCTCATCCCAGGGGATCCAGCGGCCGTGCTCCTAGGACCGAACGCGACGCCAGAGCAGATCGAGGGCCTCCGCACGTCGTGGGGGCTAGACCGCCCGGTCCTCGTCCAGTACGGGCTCTACATCCGCAACATCCTGCGGGGTGAACTGGGCCGTTCCGTCTTCCTCGACCAACCGGTGCTCAAGATGATCGGCGAGCGGGCCGAGACCAGCCTCCTCCTTGGATTCCTCTCCCTCCTCGTGGTCGTTGGCCTCGGGATCCCAGCGGGGATCGCAGCCGCCTTGAGGCCCAGGACGTGGACCGACAGCGTCCTTCTCCTCGTCGCCCTCGTCGGCGCGTCGCTCCCCAGCTTCTGGCTCGGCCTCATGCTGATGACCGCCTTCGCGGGGCAGCTTCACTGGTTCCCGAGCTCTGGTTTCTCCTCGATCTTCGCCGCCGGAGGTCTCGCCAACCTGCGCAACCTTGTGCTCCCCGCGCTCTCACTCGGGTTCGTCAACGCCGCCCTCGTCGCCCGGACGTCGCGGTCGAGCATGCTCGACGTCCTGCAGTCCGAGTACGTCACGACCGCCAAAGCCAAGGGCCTCTCCGGGAGGGTCGTGATTGCCAAGCACGCGTTCCGGAATGCCGCCATCCCGATCGTCACCGTCATCTCGTTCACGTTTGCTTCCCTCGTCTCAGGTGCGGTCGTGACGGAGAACGTCTTCGCGCTTCCGGGCGTGTGGAGCCTGAGCGTCCAGTCGGTCCTCAAGCGGGACTACCCGACAATCCAAGGCGTCATGCTTGTGGTCGCCATCCTTTACGTCCTCATCAACTTCGCGACCGACATGCTGTACGGGTTCCTGGATCCGAGGATTCGCTACCGATGACGACGAGGTGTCAGCGCCCAGCGAGCCCAATCCACGCCGGGCCGAAAGGAGCTAGGCCGTGACGCTTCTGCGCGCCCTGCTGCGACGAAAGTCCACCGCCTTCGCCTTCTTCCTCCTCCTCGTCCTCCTGCTCATCGCCCTCGTCTCCCCCTGGGCCGTCCCCTACTCCGCGGACGCGCTCGACCTCTCCCACAGGCTTCAGTCCCCGTCCTCGACGCACCCGTTTGGCACCGACCACTTCGGACGGGACATCCTGAGTCGAACCCTCGTCGGGTCGAGGACTACGTTCCTCCTCGGCCTCTCGATCTCGCTCTTTGCGCTCCTCTTCGGCGTCCCGATCGGGATCGTCTCCGGCTACTACGACGGCGTCGGGCTCGTGGTCATGCGGCTCATCGACGCGCTCATGGCGTTCCCGGCGATCATCCTCGCTCTCGCCTTCATGGCCATCTTCGGCAAGCCCGGCGTCTTGAACGTAATCATTGCCCTCGGCCTCGTCTGGACTCCCCAGATGGTCCGCGTCGTGTACAGCTCGACCCTCTCCATCCGCGAGACCGCCTACATCGAGGCCGCACGCGCTGTCGGGACGAGCCCGGCCCAGATCCTCGTTCGCCACGTGGCACCGAACCTCCTTTCCCCAGTGATCGTCCAAGGGACCTTCTCTTTCGCCCTCTCGATCCTCGGCGCCGC
>CAYHEK010000103.1:0-4211 GCA_964355545.1 uncultured Thermotogae bacterium
GAAGGTCGTCCTCGAAATCCGACCCCTGCGGACAGCCGTCTTGGTCGGATCGGCGGCGCGCGCCTTGGCCGCTGGCAGGACTCGCCGCACGCGCGTATGATTCGTCCTTGTTCTACTCGTAGGTTCGTGAGGCCCGAGGGGGAAAGGGGTTCTCCTGTGTCTTCTCCACACGAAATCGTATTGCAGGTCGACGGCGTCAGCAAGCGCTTTGGAAGAGTCCTTGCGGTGCGCGAGGTCTCGTTCGCCGCGCGGCGCGGGGTGATCCTCGGCCTCTTGGGCCCAAACGGCGCCGGGAAGACGACGACCCTGCGCATGATCATCGGGATCTTCGCCCCCGACGAGGGAGCGATCCGCTTCGCCTTTAACGGCGTGGCCGGGCCGGTGAACAAGGAGCGGATCGGCTACCTCCCCGAGGAGCGCGGCCTGTACGACGACACGCGCGTCCTCGAGACCCTCGTCTACTTTGGCGAGCTGAAGGGGCTTCTTCCCGCGGAGGCGAGGCGGCGGGCCGAGGCGTGGCTTTCCCGCCTTGACCTCTCGGCTTGGGCGAACCGGAAGATCGAGGCCCTCTCCAAGGGGATGGAGCAGAAGGTCCAGTTTGTCGCGGCGATCCTCCACCGGCCGGACCTCGTCGTGCTGGATGAGCCTTTCTCCGGGCTCGACCCCGTCCATCAGGACCTGTTCAAGGAGGTCATCCGCGAGCTGCGGTCGGAGGGAACGGCGGTCGTCCTCTCCTCGCACATGATGAACCAAGTCGAGGAGCTGTGCGACGAGATCGTCCTCATCGACCGCGGGGAGGCGGTCCTCTCCGGCGCCTTGGACACGATCAAGGAGGCGCACGGCGTGCACGTCGTCCGCCTGCGCTTCGCCGGGGACGCGGAGGCCCTGCAGAAGGACGGAAGGGTCCGCAGCCTCGTCGTCTCCGGAGACCGGGCAACCTTCGAGCTTCCCAAGGGAGTCGACCCGGACGCCTACGTGCGCAGCCTCCCCGCGGGGATCGTCGTGCGCGAGATCACGGTCGCGCGGCCGCCGCTCCACGACCTCTTCGTGGAGACGGTGAAAGGGAGGGGCGATGAAGCTCGCTAAGGTTGTTGCCTGGGAGTTCCGCCGCACGGTGCGGGGGAAGCAGTTCCTCGTGATGACGATCCTCATCCCGGCGATCCTCGGCCTCACCGCAGGAGGCTACGCCCTCTTCGGCGGCGTGGCCGGACAGGCAAGAGAGCTTCCGGCCGGCCCGCCTCCGCCCTTCATCGTTCCGATCGTCTTCGCCATGATCCTCTTCTTCGGAGCCTTTCTGAACGGGGCGATGGTCCTCTACGCCGTGGTCAAGGAGAAGTCAAGCCGAGTGGTGGAAGTTGTTCTCTCGAGCGTCTCCGCGCGCGAGCTCTTGGCGGGGAAAATCCTCGGCCAGGGGCTCGCCGGCCTGATCCAGGTCGTTTTGTGGGGCGCGATCGCGATCGTCGTCCTCGGCCGTCTCCTCCCCGGCCTCTCCTGGCGCCTCTCGCCGGTGCAGTGGATCTCGTACCCGCTCTACTTCGCCCTCGGCTACCTCTTGGTCGCGACCCTGTACGCCACGGTCGCCGCGGGGATGAAGGATGTCCAGAGCGGCGGGGCGCAGTCGCTCGTGGGGATGATCCCCTACGTCCCGATGCTCTTCGTATCCGGGATGATCGAGCACCCGAACGCCCCGTGGATCCGCGTCGCGAGCTTCTTTCCGCCGTTCACCCCGGCGACGATGATGATCCGCGTCTCGCTCGCCCCGATCCCGTGGTGGGAGGTTGGGGGAACGATCCTCGTCCTTCTCCTCTTCGACCTTCTCTTCATCCGCGTCGCCGCGCGGGCGTTCGAGGTGGCGATGCTCATGTACGGGAAGCCGGTGAGCCTGAGGGAGCTTTGGCGCTGGGGCCTCCACCGCACTCGCTGAATCTAAAGGGGTTCTTGATCGGAGCGGCCCTTCGAAGCGGCCGATTGCCGTTATGTCAAGCATCTGACCCCTATCCTCCGGTCCGCCGCCCGCCCAGGAGCGATTGCTGCCCGCTCGGTCCGGGCGGGCTGAGGTGGCGACGCAAGGCTCGAGGCCTCCTGTGTTCGGCGGGAGTAATGCTCCGTTCAGCACGCACGATGCACTTGCTCGAGAAGCTCGATCGCTGTAGGATGACCCGGAAGAATACGCGTGTCAATAGGTAGCGTCATAGAAGAGGAGAAGAAAGGCGGAAGGGGAGCGACCGGTCGAGCAGAGAGTGATGTGGGCCGCAGCTTGCTTGCACAGCGATAGCTGTTCGACCGAGACTCGGGCGGACCGATTGAGGTGGGTGCTGCGCTACGAGAGAGGGAATCGGGTTCCCGCCTGGCGCAGATCCTGAATGGCGATTGGATGTGCCTCATCAGTGGTCTGATGACGACCGGGAGGAAGAGGGAAACGCATGCGGCTTTCGATCGCTCTGCCGGAGTCGCTGGACAACAACGAGAAGGGCAAGTTCTTCGAGTCCTTCGTCACGGATCTGGTGCGCCCAATGCGACTGGTGGTCACGCAGCGGGTCAGCTTCACCGGCATGGAGATCGACCTCCTAGCTCGGGATGAGGACCAGCCCAGGACATTCCTGATCGAGTGCAAAGCCCACGGGGATCCTCTTGGTCCCGACGTAATCACCAAGCTTCTCGGTATGAGGGACGTGAGAAGGGCCGATGCGGCGTGGCTGTTTTCCACAGCGGATCTGACGAAGGGTGGGCGTGGACTTCTCGATGAGATCAAGGCAGACACTGAGCTGTCTAAGACCTTCGCGTGGTTTCCCGCAGAACGCATATGTGAGTTGCTCGTGCAACAGGGTCGGGTACAGGAGCCCCTGCTGCTGGCGGGAACGCTGCACGGGGTGGACCTCGGAGACTGGACGCTGGTTATTGGCCCCGCCCGGCGGATCTGGCTTACAGAGACCATATCCGCCGGCCTTCCGAGCGCAGTAGTGGCTTTCGAGGCAACGACAGGAGCGCCGCTCGCTAGTCTCGACTACGCCGAGCTCGGGTCGATTGCGGACAGGTATAGGGCGCTGCCATTCACGCCTGCGTCGGAACTCACGAAGCGAACCCACACTCCGGTCGCCCGCCCACCGGTCGCCCGTGTCGCCTCGGGGGACACCTGGGAAGATCCAAGGCCTTCTCGGCCGGTCGACTTTGTGGGCAGGGACGACGCTATTCGGGACATCTCAGCATTCCTCGAGGCGGCTCGCGCTGGTCTGACTCAGACGCGGGCATTCGCTCTTCAGGCCCGAAGCGGCTGGGGAAAGAGCAGTCTCACCCTGAAACTAGTCGACCTGGCAAGGAGAGGTCGAGTCATCCGAGACTGCTCGATCACGGCCGTCGACTCCCGGTCGGCTGCCACCAGCGGCTTCGTGGCTGAGGCGGTCCAATTGGCTTTCGCCGACGCGGCGCAGCAGGGACTGATTGCCAAGGGCGCGTATGGCCTCGCGAGCGTCAGCCATCCGCTTCAGTCTGGGAGTCTGGCATCAGCCTACGACGAGCTCACGAGGCGCAATGGACTGATTGTCCTGATACTCGACCAGTTCGAGGAGTTGTTTGCGAAAGAGCAGCTCTTCGAGGCGTTCAATGCCGTGCGGGAGCTTGCGCTCGACTTGGACTCCATGCAACTGCCTGTTGTGCTGGGATTCGCGTGGAAGACTGACATAGCGCTTCCCCAGCAGCATCCGGCCTATCACCTGTGGCATGAGCTTAGCGACCGTCGCCGCGTATTCTTGATTCCAGAATTCGGGACGGGAGAGACTCGCCGGGTGATTACGAAAGCCGAAAGGGCTCTTGGCAAGAAACTCAGCCCCGCACTTCGGTCGCGGTTGGTTGAGCAGTGCCAGGGCCTGCCGTGGCTGCTGAAGAAGCTCCTTGTCCATGTTCTGCAGAGAGTCACGACTCCGGAGTCTCAGTACCTGCTCCTCGAGCGTGAGCTGGATGTCGAGGTTCTGTTTCATGAGGACCTCTCCGCGCTGCCGGAGGAGGCCATCCGGTGCCTGAAGCACATCGCGACTGCGGCTCCAATTGCCGTCCCCGAAGTTGAAGAGAACTTCGGCCACCCGACGACGAACATGCTCCTTAACGCAAGACTCATTGTCCGGAGCGGGATGAACTACGTGATCTACTGGGACACATTTCGAGACTACCTCGTGGAAGGAAAAGTGCCACACATTCCGTGGGGGAGGACGTTCCAG
>CAYHEK010000104.1:0-1951 GCA_964355545.1 uncultured Thermotogae bacterium
GGTCAACGGCCGGTCAAAAGCGAGTCGCGATGAGCCCTCAGCGCCTCCGCAGCGCGAGGTCCTCACCGGGCCGCGGGCGCCCTCCGAATGGACCGCCAAGACGCCCGCGAGACGGAGGGTCTCAATCCAGAAGCGCGGTGTATGATCGGCTATCGAGAGGTCACGCGGGTGAAGGGGGCGTTCGAGGGACGTTCGCCTCGAGCGAGACGAGATCGCAGAGCGGGGAAGGAGCGCGATGAAGAGAGACGGTTTCCGCCGTTACCTAGAGGATAGGAGGCTCTCTCGGGATGAGATCGGGCGTTCGATCGCGATCGCGGAGAGGTTCGAGGCGTTCCTGCGGGAGCCCGGCCTGCCGGGATTCCTCAAGAAGGCCCGCTCAAAGGACTTGACCGCGTTCGTCGCGCGGCTCATGAGCGAGGGAACGAACACCTTCGAGAACATCCTCGCCCTGGCGCGCTACTTGCGGTTCGGCGGGAATCACGCGACGTACGTTACTGCCCTCGAGCTCGTCGACGGCGCGGAGGTCTTCGAGAACCTGTACGCGAAGCTGGGAGAGGAGCTCGGCGAGGTGGTGCGTGATGAGATCTTCCAGGGCGTCCCCCTTCCGCCGCTCGGGACCCCAACCACGGAGAGGCCGCGCCTCACCGAGACCGTGATTCGGCGCCTGGAGAAGAAGGTTGGAGCCGAGCGCGCTCGGCGGGTCCTGGGGACCGGCCTGCGCACCCTCCCCGATGAGGGGTACCTCGAAGAGAAGAGGAAATTCGAAGAGGAGGGGAGCGTCGACGCCTACCTTGCGAGGAAGCGCCGCGACTTCCTCGCCTTGCTCGAAGAGCTGAAGCGTGACGGCAAGCCTTTCTTCGCGCAGATGATCACCGACGAGGTGACCGACTACGTGCGCAGCCACCCCGAGGTCCAGCAGGGCGTGCGGGACGGGAACGTCGTCTACGAGGCGAAGATCCCCTTCATGGCGGCGGAGTACCTCGCCGAGAGCGATCCCAAGATGAAGGCGTACTACTATTGCCACTGCCCGTGGGTGCGCGAGTCGCTGCGCGCGGGCGCCGCCCGCGTCCCGCCTGTCTTCTGCAATTGCAGCGCCGCGTTCCACAAGAAGCCTTGGGAGGTCATCTTCGGCCGTCCCCTCGAGGCCGAGGTCCTCGAGACCGTCCTCCAAGGCGACCCGTGGTGCCGGTTTGCCATCCACCTGCCGGAGGACGCGGTCTAAGGGAGGGGCGTGCATTCAGAGAGGAACAGAGTTTGGCAAGACCCGTTCCTGGAAGAGCGGCTGGCAGACTACGATCGCTGGCTGCGGGAGGGAGGAATCCGCTTCTCCTCCCGAGTCGTTCCGGTCGGCGAGGTCCTTGAGGCGGAGCCGTGGGTGGTCCCTCAAGAACAGGTCATCGAGTTCCTCCGCGGCGCGCGCTCCTTCGCGCTCGCCCCGTGCGCCTGCCGCTCGCATTACCGCCGCTGCAACAACCCGCTTGAGGTCTGCTTCTTGTTGGATGAGACCGCAGACCGGCACGTCAAGGAGGGGCTCGCCCGCCGCGTGACGCTCGCCGAGGCGAAAGAGAGACTCCGCCTCGCCGATCGGAGAGGCCTCGTCCACCTCACGATCTTCATGCCGCCGGAGAAGGTCTACGCCGTGTGCAGCTGCTGCCCCTGCTGTTGTCACGAGCTTCAGATCCTCAAGCGGTACGGCCGCGTGGACCTCGTGGCGCGCTCGGACTACGTCGCCCAGACGGACGTCGCGGCGTGCGTCGGCTGCGGGGCGTGCGTCGGCCGATGCGTCTTTGGCGCCCGCCGCGTGGATGAAAACCGGATGCACTACGCCGAAACAGCATGCTACGGGTGCGGCCTGTGCATCACGGCCTGCCCGGCCGGCGCGACGCGCCTCGCGCGGAGGAACGAGGAAGCTTCGCGGGCAGCGCCGATCCGCACGGCTAGGTGAAGACCG
>CAYHEK010000104.1:2051-4163 GCA_964355545.1 uncultured Thermotogae bacterium
CCGTCCTCCTTCCCGTCGGCTATCCGCCGAGGGCCCTCGTGCGCCCCGAACACCCAAGGGATGCGCCCGCGTTCCTCCACATCGACTGGTTCCGCGGCTTCCCCCTGCCGACGACCGACAAGGCGATGGGCTGATCTCTCTTCGCCGCGAAGGCTAGGCGCCTGCACGAACCTCGTTTTGTTGAACCTAGGATCGAACCGAATCGACGACATCACGGCCCTGGGAGACTTGGCTCAACTGGCCGAGTCAGAGGCACCTGCTGTAGAATGGGCCAAAGAAACAAGGTTGTCGTCAGCAGGGACAAGAGGAGGACGGTTGCATGCTGCAATTCAAGAAGATCCTATGCCCGACTGACTTCAGCGAACCCGCGAGTGAAGCGCTCTCCGTCGCCGGCGAACTCGCGCAGGCCTTCTCGGCAGAGCTCATCGTGCTCCACGTCGTCGAGCCGCTGCCCATCGTAGAGACGCCCACCGAGTGGATAGGACCCGCAGGGTTCGAGGTTGGAAGCTACCAGAAGATGCTGGGCGATGTGGCCAAGGAGACGCTCCACCGACACGCTGCGCAGAGGCTGCCCAAGGCAGTGAAGGTCAAGGAAGAGGTCGTTCACGGAGCCCCCGCCCAGAAGATCGTCGATGTCGCTATCAGGGAACATGCAGACCTCGTTGTCATCGCGACCCACGGGAGGACAGGCCTTCGACACCTCCTCCTGGGATCCGTGGCGGAGCGGGTCATGCGCCTTTCCTCGTGTCCGGTACTCGCCATCCCTTGGCGGGCTCTGCACGAGTCGGGCGAACGATAGGGGAAGTGGAGCGCGCCAGGACGGTCCGTCGCCCGAGCCACCAACACGGTCTTCGGGAGAAGAGGGGCGTGAAGAGGCATGAAGATCGCGAGCTTCGGTGCGGCAGAAGGAGTCACCGGTTCGTGCCACTGGGTCGAGGCGAGTGGGGCCAAGTTCCTCGTCGATTGCGGGCTCTTCCAGGGGGAGCAGAAAGAGGAGGACCGAAACAGCGCACCGTTCCCCTTCGACCCGCGTGAGCTCGACTTCGTTCTCCTGACCCACGCCCACCTCGATCACTGCGGTAGGCTGCCCAGGCTGGTGAAGGAGGGATTCCACGGAGGAATCGTCACGACCCCGGCCACTCGCGACATCGTTCGCTTCATCCTGCTAGACGTCGCGCACCTTCAGCACGAGGAGTTCCTCAGAGGAGACCGAAGAGGGCGGCGGGCGGGACGGCCCGTGCCTCTTCCCCTCTACAGCGTGGAGGAGGCCACCTACACCTTCGACCTGATCGACCCGCGTGCGAAGTACGAGGAGACGCTCGAGCTCGCTCCCGGCGTGCGAGCGACCTTTCGGAACGCCGGACACATCCTTGGCGCCGCGTTTGTCGAGCTCGAGGTCCGCGAAAACGGGTCGGCGAAGAGAGTGACCTTCAGCGGGGACCTGGGGAACCCAGGACGGCCCGTCATCCCCGACGCAGTCCTTCCCCATCCTTCCGATCTTGTGCTTGTGGAAACCACCTACGGCGATCGGGATCACCGCTCCGTCGGCGACTCAAACGCCGAGCTTAGAGAGGTGGTCAGGAAGACCCTCGGCCAAGGAGGGAACGTCGTCATCCCCACCTTCGCCCTTGAGCGGGCGCAGGACGTCCTCTTCGCCTTGGGTGAGCTCCGCCGCGCGGGGGAGATCCCGCAGTGCCCGATCTACTTGGATAGCCCCCTCGCGATCGACATCACCAGTGTGTACCGACGCTATCCGGACAGCCTCGGCGAGCCGCTCAACAGGATGATCTCCTCCGGAGAGAAGCCCTTCGTCTTTGAAGGCGTGAGCCTCACCCGGGCCGTGGATGAGTCGAAGCGGATCAACGGCGTGAGCGGGGCGATCATCCTGGCGGGGAGTGGCATGTGCCACGGGGGCCGGATCCTCCATCACCTGCGGCACAACCTCTGGCGAGAGGACTCAAGCGTCGTCCTGGTCGGGTACCAGGCAAAGGGCACCCTCGGCCGAGCCCTCGTCGATGGAGCAGAGCGCGTGCACATCTATGGGGAGGAGATCCAAGTGCGGGCGACCATCCACACGATCAACGGGTTCAGCGCCCACGCCGATCGCACGGG
>CAYHEK010000105.1:0-4090 GCA_964355545.1 uncultured Thermotogae bacterium
CGGCTCCTCGCCTCGCTTCCCTTGCGCGGGGACGGCGACTTCTGGGGAGACGAGATCTACTTCGACATTGGGGTCGAGCTTCCGGAGGAGAACCCCAAGGCGGAGGTCGAAGTGGGCGACGTCGCCTACTGGCGCCCAGGGACCGCGCTCTGCCTCTTCTTCGGGAGGACTCCCGCGAGCACGGGCGAGGCGCCTCGGGCCGCCTCTCCGGTCACGGTCGTTGGGAAACTGGTTGGGGACCCGAGTCGACTGAAAGAGGTCAGGAACCTCCGCGGGATCGAGGTGCGACGGCCTGCAGGCACCTAAGTCCATGGCAGGCGAGCGTCCGCGTCGCGAACGCGTCGGCCCGGCAGAGCTACTCGATCATCGACGTGGGCGATTGCCTATCAAGGCCGAGCTCGCTGGCCGCTCTTGGCGGCTGTGGAGCGCGTTGGGTGCCACTCCACGTGGCGGCCGTCGGGCACCGCCGCGGACTCGGAAGCTTGACCGCGCTGCGGGCTTCAGAGTAGATTGCCGAGTGATGGATCTCATGGATGTGCTCAAACAATCGGAGGGGAAGACGCTCGAGTTCAAGCGGGACGTCTCCTCTCCGGACGGCGTGCTGCGAACCCTCGTGGCGTTTGCGAACACGGCGGGGGGAACCGTGCTCGTCGGCGTGGAGGACAAGACTCGGCACGTACGCGGCATACCGGAGCCGCTTGACCTCGAGGAGCGGCTCGCCAGCTTGATCAGCGACGGCATCGCCCCTCGACTGATCCCCGAGCTCGAGATCCTGCCTTGGCGGCGAACCCACGTCCTCGCGGTGCAGATCTATCCTAGCCTGGGTCGGCCTCACTACCTCCGGCGAGAAGGTCTGGAGGCCGGGGTCTACGTCCGGGTCGGCTCCACCAATCGCCGCGCAGACCGTGATCTGATCGAAGAACTGCGGCGGTTCGCCCGCGGGGAAGCCTACGATGAAGGAGCCATGTCCGACCTCGACTCGGAAGCCCTCGACTTCAGAGCCGCTTCCGAGCTCTTCGCACCGGCGCGTACGCTGAAAAGGAGCGATCTTGAGACGCTGCGCCTCGTGACCAGCCACCAGGGGCGCAAGGTCCCGACCGTCGGCGGCGTGCTTCTGTTCGGCAAGGATCGCGAGCGCCACTTCCCCGACGCGTGGATCCAGGCCGGGCGGTTCCGGGGAACGGACAAAACTCACATCACTGACCACGCGGAGATCAGGCTTCATCTACCCCACGTCGTCGAGGCGGCGGTCGCGTTCGTTGAGAAGCACGAGCTGCATGGCGCAGCCATCGGCGCCGTGCACCGCAAGGAGCAATGGAGCGTGCCCCCCGCCGCCGTGCGTGAGGCGATCGTCAACGCCGTGGCGCACGCCGACTACTCGCAACGCGGTGCGCCTATTCGGGTCTCCATCTTCGACGACCGCCTCGAGGTGGAGAACCCGGGGCTCTTGCCGTTCGGCCTGACGGTGGACGACCTGCGAAGAGGCATCTCGAAGCTCAGGAACCGCGTTATCGGGCGCGTCTTCCACGAGCTTGGCCTTGTCGAGCAGTGGGGCAGCGGCATCCAGCGCATGACAGTCGCCTGCCGCGACGCAGGTCTCGCCGATCCATCTCTCGAAGAGCTCGGCGCCCGCTTCCGCGTTACCCTGTTCACCTCACGGATCGAATCCCCCGCCGCGGACCCGACTGAGCAAGCCATCTTGAAGGCGTTGGTCGGCGACAAGGGCCTCTCGACCCAGGAGATCGCCGCGGTCATCAAGCTCAGCCCGCGGGCCACCCGCACCCGCCTGGCCAAGCTCGTGGAACGCGGTTTGGTCCGCGAGATCGGCACGGGCCCGCAGGACCCGAAGCGGCGCTACTTTCGGACGCCATAGGAGAACGATGAGAGGTCGCGAGGGGGAGTGCCGGTGACCGCCCAGCCCGGAAGTCCCGATCTGCACGAGCAAGACATCCCCGAGGACAAGCGGCGGGGCGGAGGATGTATGAATGCAAGACCCCGCTCTCCGAGAAAGGAGGTCCGCGTAGTGAACGACACGTTGAGAACGATTCATCGCTTGACCACCACGCGGGCCGGTGCCTTCTCCGACAAGGCCATCCGCCAAGAAGACCTCCAAACCATCATCCAGGCGAGCGTCTGCGTCGCGAACGCGTCGGCCCGGCAGAGCTACTCGATCATCGTCGTGGGCGATGCCCATCAAGGCCGAGCTCGCTGGCCGTTCGCTGCTCGACGCGGCCGTCGAGGACGTTCGCAGTTGGCAGGGGGTCGAACAGCTCCACCCAAGCGTCACGCCCGCCACTCGACAGCAGACCGTTAGACGGATGAGAGGCATCGATTGAGACGGCATGAGCTTCAAGCGTTCCTTGCGAGCGTCGCTCCCGGATCCAGGGCTGTCGTGGTCGCCCTTCGCGAGGTGGTGCGCCGGACCGCGCCCGACGCCGAGGAATCGCTCCTGTGGGGCGGGCTCTCCTACCACCGTCCGTGGGTCGGTGGGCGGGTGAAGGGCGCCGTCTGTCAGATCAACGTCGTGTGCGGCGAGGTCAGGCTCGAGTTCATCCACGGAGTCCGCCTGGATGACCCCCGGAGGCTCCTGCGCGGAGACCGCCTCTCCAAGCGCTACGCCCCGATTCGCTCCGTGGCGGAGGCCCGGCGGCCCGAGATTGCCGAACTGATCGAGGAGGCCTCGACGCTCGAGCTTCCGGACATCGGCTGAGCGGCGGCCGCATCCCCGGGTCGCGAGATCGGGTGTGTCCCGGATACTCGTCTTCCTGCTGGACTCCGTGCGTGCACGGCACAGGATCTGTCCCTCATGCCCCCCAAACGCGGTCGCCGAGTGACGCGCCCCTTGGTTGACCTTCGCCTTCGGATGACGTACAATTGCGATCGGCTTTATACGGCAGGAGGTTCGACCTTGAACAGTAAGCTGACGTTGCGTCTCGAAGACGACCTCATCCGGAGCGCAAAACGCTACTCGAGCAAGTCCGGCAAGTCGCTCTCACGGCTTGTCGCCGACTACTTTGCCTTGATCGAAGCCGGCGAAGGGGGGCCCGACAGCGGACTGCCCCCCCGGGTCCGCTCCTTGTTCGGCGCTCTGGCTGGCTCCTCTGTTAGCGAGCAGGACTACCGTCGCCACCTCGAGGCGAAGCATCGATGAAGGTGCTCTTCGACACGAACGTGGTTCTCGATGTCCTTCTGGCCAGAGAACCTCACGGTAACGTCGCCGCTCAGCTCTTCGCCCTTGTAGATAGCGGAAAGCTTGAGGGGGTAATCTGCGCCACAACCGTCACCACCGTCCACTACATCGCGACCGATGCGGTCGGCCGCAAGAAGGCACAAAAGCACCTGCGTGAGCTCATGACGCTGTTCGAAGTCGCTCCTGTCGACCGCAGCGTCCTCGCACGTGCGATGAACCTCGAGTTCCCTGACTTCGAAGATGCCGTTCTGCACGAGGCCGGCCGAGCATTCGGAGCCGCTGCGATCGTCACGCGGAACGGCAAGGACTTCTCGAACGCATCTCTGCCGGTCTTCGACCCCATCGAGCTCCTGGCTGCCGTGATCGCTACCACGGGCTGAGCGCGTGCAGAATGTGTGGCCCGTATTCCCCGGCATCACAAGCCCCCCGATGGGAAGGATTCCGATCGGCGCCGACGATCCAGTAGAGTAGTGTGTCGCTTTCAGAAGCATAGGGAGGTGGAGGAGGATGAAGATCGGGATCATCGTCTACTCGCAGACCGGGAACACGCTTTCCGTCGCGACGAAGCTCGAGGAGAGCCTCTCCGCGGCGGGGCATTCGGCGACCCTGGAACAGGTCAAGGTGGTCGGGGAGCGCAAGTCGGGAACGAGGGACTTTCGGCTCGAAACGCTGCCCAATGTCGAGCCATACGATGTGCTTGTGTTCGGCGCGGCCGTGGAGGGATTCGCCTTGTCGCCCGTGATGAGGAGCTATCTAGGGCGGATCGCCTCGTTGCAGAACAAGAAGGTCGCGTGTCTCGTCACCCAGGCCTTCCCCTATCCATGGCTCGGAGGAAACCGTGCCGTCCGCCAGATGCAAAGGCTCTGCGAATCCAAGGGCGCGACGGTCTGCGGATCGGGG
>CAYHEK010000106.1:0-3887 GCA_964355545.1 uncultured Thermotogae bacterium
TCATCCCCACGTTTGCGCAGATGCGGGACCCGACCCTCATTCCAAGGAAGGTCGCCGCGCGCCTGCGAGAAGTCGGCCTGTGGGACCTCCACCCCTTGAGCCTCTTCCGCATCACCTGGAAGAACGAGCCCAAGGCTAAGGGCGGCCTCTTCGGTCCGGCGAACACCCTCGAGTTCCCGCCCGAGCTCACCGGCGTCCGCGCCCGGATCATCGCCCTCGTCGGGAAGTGGTTTCCCACCGGCTCGCACAAGGTGGGGGCGACGTTTGGGTGTCTCGTCCCCCGCCTCGTCACCGGCCAGTTCGACCCTACCGCCCACAAGGCCGTCTGGCCATCGACGGGGAACTTCTGCCGCGGCGGGGCGTACAACGCGAACCTCTTGGGGTGTGAGTCGATCGCCATCCTCCCCGAGGGGATGAGCCGCGAGCGCTTCGACTGGCTCGCGAAGGTCACCGGCGAGGTGATCGCGACCCCCGGATCAGAGTCGAACGTCTGGGAGATCTTTCAGAAGTGCAAGGAACTTGAGGCGACGCGGGAGAACGTCGTCATCTTCGACCAGTTCGAGGAGTTCGGGAATCATCTCTGGCACTACGACGTGACCGGCCACGCCATGGAGGAGGTCCTGAAGGAGGAGCTCCACGGCGGGGACTACGCCGGAGTCGTCCTCACGTCCGGCTCGGCCGGTACCCTCGGCTGTGCCGACTACCTCAAGGAGCGCTTCCCCAAGAGCCGGCTCGCCGTCGGCGAGGCCCTGCAGTGCCCGACTCTCCTCGAGAACGGATTCGGCGCGCACCGGATCGAGGGGATCGGCGACAAGCACGTCCCCTTCATCCACAACGTGCGGTCGACCGACCTCGTGATCGCGATCGACGACGAGGACCCGATCTCCCTCATCCGCCTGTTCAATGAGCCAGCGGGGCGGGAGTACCTCGCGGAGCGGGGGGTGGAGGAGGGGCTCCTCGATCGCCTTGAGCTCCTTGGGATCTCGGGATGCGCGAACCTCCTCGCTTCGATCAAGTTCGCTAAATACTATGGCCTCTCTCCCGATGCGATCGTCCTCACCGTCCTCACCGACTCGATGGACCTCTACGGGACCCGACTCGTCGAGCTGCGAGAGGCGCGCGGCCCGTACACTGCGAACGCGGCTGCGGTCGACTACCACCGCCGCCTCCTCGGCGCCGGGACGGACTACGTCGCCGAGCTTGGGCTTCGCGACCGCAAGCGGATCCACAACCTGAAGTACTTCACCTGGGTTGAGCAGATGGGAAAGAGTGTCGAGGAGCTCAACGCCCTGTGGGACGACTTCCCCGGCTATTGGGACCGGATCCACCGCCAGGTGGACGAGATCGACCGGCTGATCGAGGCGTTCAACGAGCGGGTCGGGCTGGCCAGCTTGTAGTAGGGGGCTTGTGGTGGGTAGCTCGTAGCTTGTAGGAAGGAGCACCGCCGGCCAGCTGGAGCGTCGCGTTCTTCTACGCACCACAAGCTACCCACTACAGGCTACAAGCCACATGCTACCCGCCCTCTTGCACGCTCCGCCCCGAGCGACTATCCTCCTTCTCAAGGCGAGGTGATAGGAATGGTCGATCGGACAGTGGAGAGAAACGGGACGCGCGGCGTCTGGATGATTGTCCTTTTCTTCGGCGCCCTGTGGGGCGCGGTGGAGGCTCTCTTCGGCGGGCTCCTCCACGTCGTCCTCCCTCCAACCTATCAGGGGAGGATCATGGTTGCGCTCGCGTTTCTTCTCATGGCCCTTGCCGTGCGGCGGACCGGGAAGGCTTGGGCTCCGCTTGCGATGGCCTTCGTCGCCTCTCCGCTCAAGCTCTTCTCCGCGGTCGTCTTTGCCCTCCCTGTTTCAGCCCCGGCCGTCCTCAACCCGGCCTTCGCCATCCTTGGTGAGGGGGCGGCCTTCTCGCTCCTCGTCCTCGCTCTGGGGAGGGCGAGGCTACGTGAGCCGGTTCGCTTTGCCCTCGCCGGCGCAGCCGGAGGAGCGATTCAGTCTCTCCTCTACGTCGGCCTCGTCCGCGGCCCGGGCCTCTGGAGCTACCCGTCCGCAGAGGTCCTGGAGAAGCTTGGGACGAAGTTCCCGGGGTGGGTTCTCTCCCTTGACGGGATCGGCCGCTTTATCTCCTCCTCGATTCCCTACGCCGCCCTCGCGGCCGGGCTTGCCTGTCTCGCCGTCGGCCTCCTCCCCTTGCCCGCGCGCAGGCTCTCTCGCCCGGCGTTCCTCCTTGGGGGAGCCGCCGTATGCCTTGTGACCTCCTTCCTCGCCTCCTGGCTCATCTAGAGAAGAAAGACGGCCCGCGCTGCGTGATCCTCGCCGGCACGATCGGCGCCGGGAAGACGCGGGCCGCAGAGGATCTTGCGGCAAGCCTCAAGGCGCGAGGGATCTCGATCGGCGGGGTCCTCGCTCCTCGCCTCCTGCGAGGAGAGGAGACGATCGGCTACGCGGTCCGCGACCTCTTGACCGGCGAGGAGCGGCCGTACGCTTCTCTGGAGCCTCCCGGCGTTCCGATCGGCCGGTTCTTCCTCCGTGAGGAGGGCCTGGGCTTCGCCCGCGACGCGATCGCGCGGGCAGGGAGGGCAGCGAAGGTCGTCTTTGTGGATGAGGTGGGGCGTCTCGAGCTTGCGGACGGCGGCTTGGCGTCGGCCGTGCGCGACCTCCTGTCCTTGCCCGTGCTCTCCGTCCTCCTCGTTCGCTCCGACTTTGTGGAGCACGTTGCGCACACCTTTTCGCTCTCACGCTTCGAGGTCATTTCGGTCTGCGAGAAGAGAAGAGCGGCGGCGGGTGAGGGATGACGTGTCGGCCGAGCGGTTCTGGGAGATGGTCGACGCGATCGAGGTCCCCTTCCTTGTGACCGTGGGGACGGAGGGGTACCCGCGGGCGCGGCCGATGATCCTCCTCGCCCGAGAAGGGACGATCCTGTGGTTCGCGACCTCTCGCTCCTCCCGCAAGGTCGCCGAGATTCAGTCAAACCCGCGCGTGACCGTCCTCTCCGTCGACCGCGCCGGGTTCAGCTACGCGAGCCTCTGCGGCCGGGCCGAGGTCGTCGCCGAGCCGGAGAAGAAAGAGCGCTTCTGGCGGGAGGAGTGGCGGGAGGAGTGGCCGAAGGGTTCCTCTGATCCAGACTACGTCCTCCTCCGGGTGAAGGCCGAGCGCGGGGCCTCCTACTGCGGGGACGCGAACGAATCCAGCGAGCTCGACCTTTGCAGCTAGGGCCGGTCTTGCGCGCGTCCGCGGAGGACGAACCCATCACCCCGCTGGACACTGCATGAATCGGCGGAGAAGGACGCATCGCATGAGATAAAATAGCACATCATCATGGATAGTGCGCTCCGCCCAGGGTATAGTCTCCCGGAGATCCGATCGGCGGATCGATCCTCAGGCAGGCTGGCCATCGGAGAAAGGAGAGAAGGGAGTGGAAACGACGATGCAGGAGATGCTCGCTCCCTGCGGCCTGGATTGCGCGAAGTGCGCGATCTGGCGGGCGCCAAGGGAGCCGGAGACGATGAAGCGGATCCTCGATTGGTACAAGAACGAGCGCAAGATCGACCTTAGGCCCGAACAGGTGAGGTGCGGCGGGTGTCTCGGCGACCGATCGATCCACTGGTCGGCCGACTGCGAGATCTTGAAGTGCGCGGTCGACGAACGGGGATTGCGTTCTTGCTCGGACTGCGGCGACTTTCCGTGCGAGAGGCTCAGCGCGTGGGCAAGGGGTGGCGAGAAGTACGCGGAGGCCCTGGAGAGACTGAAGAGGAAGAAGGAAAAGAAACGCTAGAGGCGTCGCCGTTCGCAGGCCGCCACAGTCTGTTTCTCTCTTGGCGGCCACGGAGCGCGAGCTTCTCCGGCACCAAAGGGCGGGCGCACCGGACGCCCTTGGGGTCGGAC
>CAYHEK010000107.1:0-3865 GCA_964355545.1 uncultured Thermotogae bacterium
CCTCGAGCCGGCCGCGGCCAACGACCGCCTCCGTGCCCCGCCCGCGGGCGAGGCGCTCGACCTCTCGCGACCAGTCGTTCTCGCCCGAATCGCCGACGTTCGCAAGGTAGAGGATCGGCTTCCGCGTGAGGGGCGAACTCTCGACGAGGAGGTCGGCGATCTCGCGATCAGGCGAGAGCGTCCGAAGGGGAACCCCGCGCGCGACCTCGGCAAGGAGCGACTCCCACGCCGCAAGCCGCGCTTGAGCGCGGCGGTCGCCGCCCTTCACCTCGCGGAGGAGCCTCTCCCTGACCCTCCCCAGGGTCTCGTAGTCCTTGAGGAGGAGTTCGGTCTCCACGATCTCGACGTCGCGGCGGGGGTCGATCTCGCCCGAGACGTGGGCGACGTTTGGATCGACGAACGAGCGCACGACGTGAAGGATCGCGTCGACCGCGCGGATCTCGGAGAGGAACTGATTCCCCATCCCCTCGCCCTCGCTTGCCCCCTTCACGAGGCCGGCGATGTCGATGAACTCAAGGTGGGTGGGGATCTTTTTCTTTTCTGGGAAGAGGCGGGCGAGCCGGTCGAGGCGCGGGTCGGGAACGGGGACGCTCGCTACGTTTGTCTCGATCGTGGAGAAGGGATAGCTCTCAACCTTGGCGCCCGCGCCGGAGAGGGCATTGAAGATCGTCGACTTCCCGGCGTTCGGGAGGCCGACGAGCCCGCACGTAAACCCCATCTTCCCTCCTTCTCTCGTACTATAGGGCGCGAGGCGACAAGGGACAAGGTGACACCCTTTCCCCAATCGGCTAGTATCGCTCAAAAAAGGAGGGAAGGAGATGGCCGAGGTACGGCTCCCCGACCTGGGCGAGGTGGACGAGGTGACCGTGGTCGAGTGGCTGCGGCGGGAGGGCGAGACCGTCGCCGTCGGGGAGGACCTCCTCGAGGTCGAGACGGAGAAGACGACGTTCGTGATCGAGGCCCCTCGCTCGGGGCGGCTCGCCCGGATCGCACGGAAGGAAGGGGAGAAGGCCCGCCTCGATGACCTCCTCGCCGAGATCGACTGACGGAGAGATCGCGGCGGTCCACCTCCCCCTCGGCCGCAGGGACTACGCCGCGACGCACGAACTCCAGCGCAGGCTCCACGCCCTGCGCCTCCAGGGCCAGATCACTGATGTGATCCTCTCCGTCGAGCACGATCCGGTGTTCACGATCGGGCGGTCGGGCTCGCGGAGGAACCTCCTCGTCGGGCCGGACGTCCTCGAGCGGGACGGGATCAGCCTGCACGAAGTCGAGCGCGGGGGGGACATCACCTACCACGGACCGGGGCAAGTCGTCCTCTACCCGATCGTCGACTTGCGAGACCAGGGCCGCGACCTTGGCCGCTACGTGCGCTCTCTCGAGCAGGGCGTGATCGACTTTCTCGCCCGTGTGGGAGTCACGGCAGCGAGGCGACCGGGCCTTCCTGGCGTGTGGGTCGGAGAGCGGAAGATCGCCGCGGTCGGGGTGCACGTGAGGAGGTGGGTGACCCTCCACGGCCTCGCCCTCAACGTGCGCGTGAACAAGGGACACTTCGCGATGATCAACCCCTGCGGGATGCGGATCGAGGTCGTCTCCCTCGACGACCTCGTCGAGAGGCGCTACTCGCTCCCTGAGGTCGCCTCTGGGCTCCTTGCGGCGATGGGAGCGCGCTTTCGCTGGCGCATCGTGGATGAGGACCCGGCGCGGTACCTGGAGGGACTCCCATGAGCGGTCGTCCCTCTTGGCTCACGGTGCGCGCTCCTTCGGCCGAGGAGCGCGAAGGGATGCGCCTCGTGCGCAGCGTCCTCTCCCGGTATCACCTTGCGACCGTCTGCCAGGGCGCCCTCTGCCCGAACGCCGCCGAGTGCTGGGGAAAGAGGACGGCGACCTTCATGCTCCTCGGCGAGGCCTGTACGCGCGCCTGCCGCTTCTGCGCCGTCCCGACCGGGAATCCGGGCGGGAAGGTCGACGCCGAGGAGCCGGAGCGGCTCGCGCGGGCGGTCGCGGAGCTTGAGCTCTCCTACGTCGTCCTCACCTCGGTCGACCGCGACGACCTCAAAGACGGCGGGGCCTCCTTCTTCGCGGAGGCGATCCGCAGGGTCAAAGCGACGGATCCTTTAGTGAAGGTCGAGGCCCTCGTCCCTGACTTTGGAGGCAACGAGGAGGCCCTGCGGACGGTCGCCGCCTCCGGGGCGGACGTCCTCGGCCACAATCTCGAGACGGTGCGGCGTCTCACCCCCTCCCTGCGCGACCGACGCGCCTCCTACGCCTTATCCCTCAAAGTCCTCTCCCGCTTCCGCGCCCTCGCGCCGGGGAGCAGCGTCGTCAAGAGCGCGCTCCTCCTCGGCCTCGGGGAGACGCGCGAGGAGATCCTCGAGGCCCTGCGCGACTTGCGTGCGGCCGGGGTCGACGCCGTGGCGCTCGGCCAGTACCTGCGGCCGACGCGGGTGGCCGCGCCGGTCGTTCGCTACGTCACGCCTGCGGAGTTCGCCGAGTTCGGCGAGGCGGCCCGAGGGATCGGGTTCCGGTCGGTGCTCGCTGGCCCCCTGGTGCGGAGTTCCTACCACGCCGCGGAGCTCTTCGCGCGATGATCCGGCTCCTGGTCGATCTCGTGCCTTGCGCGCCAGCCGCAGGGCTTGCGCTCGAGGAGGCCCTGTTCGAGACTGCTCGCGCCGAAGGAGAGGACTCCCTGCGGATCTGGACGAACGACCGGGCGGTCGTGATCGGCCGCTCCCAGGGCGCCGCCTCCGAGGTCGATGCCTCTGCGGCGAGAGACCTCGGGATCCCGGTCCTCCGCCGCCTCTCCGGAGGAGGGGCAGTCTACCACTACCCGGGGAACCTGAACGTCTCCCTCTACCTCAAGGACGGCCGACCGCTCGGCGGGGTGGCGGAGGCCTTCGCCCGCCTCGGGGGGACCCTCGCCCGCGGCCTCGCCGCGTTCGGTCCCGGCGTGACTCTCGCTGAGAACTCCCTTCTCATCGATGGAAGGAAGGTCGGGGGCGCCGCGCAGGCGCGGCGCGGGGCCTCCCTCCTCTACCACGCGACCCTCCTCCTCGAGCCGGACGCGATCCTGCTCGAGCGGCTCCTTCTCGCCCTGCGGATGGGCTACCGGCCCACGGGGGTCCCCTCGCGCCCACGGCCGACGACGACCCTCGTCGAGGCGTGGGGACGCGTCCCCGATCGCGAGGACCTCGCTCAGACGATCGCGAATGCGACGAGCCGCCTACTCAAGCGGCCCCTCCGGCGGGGCAACATCACTCAAAGCGAAGAGGACCGTGCGAGGAACCTCACGCGCGAGAAGTACGGGAGGGACGAGTGGAACCTGTCTCGCTAGAGGACGAGCGCGTCATCACCTTCCAGCTTGACCGCCAGCCGCGCGGCCTCCTCGGCGTCGAGCGGCGCTGCAGGTACGGCTACCCCCAGGTCGTCTCGGTCCACCCCCTCGTCGAAGGGAAGCCCTTCCCGACCCTCTTCTGGCTCACGTGCCCCTTTCTCGTCCAGGCGGTCGACCGCCTTGAGGGAGAGGGCTGGGTGAAGCGGATGGAGGACCTCCTAGAAAAAGACGCATCGCTCGCGAGGAGCCTCGCGGAGGCGCACCGCCGCTACATCACCGAGCGAGAGGCCCTCCTCTCCCCAAGGGACCGTGCGCTCCTCGAAGAGAATGGGATGCTTGAAAGCCTCCTCACGAAGGGGATCGGCGGGACCGCCGACTTTCGGCGCGTGAAGTGCCTCCACCTCCACACCGCCCACGCCCTCGCGCGCGGAAACCCGATCGGAGAGCGAGCGCTCGCCCTCCTTGCGGAGGCGGTCTGCCCGCCCTCCAAAAAGATCTGCTCCGCCCGCGAGGGACGGAGCAGACCAGCCA
>CAYHEK010000108.1:0-3789 GCA_964355545.1 uncultured Thermotogae bacterium
AGTCGGCGTCGCTTCCCGCGATCGCCTTCCGGATCATCTCCTCCACGTCCCGACCCCCTTTCCCCTGCGCCGAGGGCCCCATTCTACGTGGGGGAACGACTGGAGACCACCTTCTCCTTCACTTGGCTCGTGCAAGGCGCGCGGCCGCCTGTGCGATACCCAGAGAACCTGCCGGGAAGAGGGCGGTTGCGCAGCTCTCGCGGTGGTTGACAGGACTAAGGCGGAGAGGCTATTATGTACAAAGATCATACCATCCCAGAAGAGAGAGCCCTGAAACAGAAGAAGGAAATCAAGGAGTGCGGCGTGGGCAGAAGGGTGCGACTCCGTCTCTTGAGTCTGCTCGTGGTGGGTTTGGCCGTCGGCCTTCATGCTTGCACGGGAAACTGGTTCGGGACGGCCGAGGGGCCGACTCTGATCATCGGGAAGCCGGTCGTCGCGGGCGAGAAGGGCGAGGTGATGATCTCGGTCGCGAACATGCCCTCGGGAGGGCTCGC
The DNA here is from genome assembly GCA_964355545.1 of uncultured Thermotogae bacterium. Taxonomy (GTDB): domain Bacteria; phylum Bipolaricaulota; class Bipolaricaulia; order UBA7950; family UBA9294; genus JAPLGE01. The sequence continues at coordinate 495 of CAYHEK010000108.1, forward strand.
CTCAATCGCGATCGACGACCTCGGGATCACCTACACGAACATCTCTCCCGTGAGCGTCCAGGCGACCGGCCAGAACGGGTTCACCGTCCTCGCCCAGGACTTCACGACGACGCCGGGGAAGGGGAGGCTCGTGGCGGCGAACCCGACCTCAGGGAGCGTGGGCGGGACAGTCCTCAAGATCACCTTCACCCCAAGTGGCGGGGCCCCCACGTTCACCATCCAGTCTGGAGACAAAGGCAAGGTCACGCTCGGTAGCGAGCTCAACACGCTGATCACGGCCTGGGAGCTGGGGACGACCAAGGCGTACTACGCGAAGTGAGGAGGTGAGACAAATGACAAAGCGCATGGTCATGGCAGCGGTACTGGCGGTGGCGCTCTTCGGTCTTGGCCTCCTCGCGGGGAGCCCCTTCTCGGGGAGTTGGTCGAACGAGGTCCTCGTCCAGCCGGGAGCGAGCCTGTTCAAATCGATCGACTCGATCCTGCACCTTAACTACTCGTTCGGGAGCCTTATCACGACGAGTGAGTCGGAGATGTACCTCGTCGGGGGCTTCATCTGGCAGGGGTTCGGGATGAGCGGGACCTTGGGGATCTTTGACTTGGAGTGCGACCTTCTCTTTGGCCCATCCACGTCGGACTTCCTCTACGCCCAGGCGATCGTGGAGGCGACGATCGCCGGAGTAGGCCTCGGCTTCTACTTCGCCCAGCTCTCGGGCGCCGTCCTCGGAGGTCCGGCGAACGGGTTCGCCCTGCGCTTCGCCGGGAGCGTGGGAGAGTTCGATGTCGTGAGCGTGAGCGAGTTTGGGGCGCGGATCAAGGACGAGGACTTCGATGGGATCACGATCTACCACGCCGCGACCAGCCTGCACAAGACCTACGTCACGAACCCGATCACTCCCGTGCAGGCCTCCTCCTGCGGCAAGGGGTTCACCGGCGAGAAGCTCACGGTGAGTGGGTGGAGCTTCGGCTGCGTCGAGGACATCTCTACTACTCTCTACATGACGCAACTTGGGTTTGACTCCTTCCAGGTCGAGCTTTCCGGAATCGACGTCGGGCTCTCCTGGCTCTCCTTCGACCTCGAGCTCACCTTCACCCTGCAGACGAAGAGCCTTGTCCTCACGCCTACAGCCAACCTCGGGAAGACAGCCTGCCTCGACCTCTACTTCGAGGTTCTGACCGACGCCCCCGATCACACCCTCTACGGGAGCTTCACCTCGATCACCGGGATCGCCCTCTACGGCCTCGGCCTCGTCTACTCCTGGAACGGGGTGACGGTCAAGGAGCTCACCGTCTTCGACACCGGTCGCTACGCGATCACGACCCCGGAGTACGGAAGCGTGATCGAGGAGATCACCGAGGCGCTCGACGAGGGACACGACTACTACCCTGACTACTGGGAACTCTTCTCGATCGAAGTCGTGGGAGGCGGCTGCTGCGGAGGGGAGTTCGCCTTCCTCGCGAACACGTACTTCGCCAAGGACTCGACCTCGCTCTTCGGCTGGGGGATGACGCACATCGAGGCGAAGGTCCCGATGAGCGCCCTCCTTTTCCTCACCGGGAGTGTGCAGGTCAAGCCGGCCGGGCTTGACCATTTCGGCTTCGGGATTGAGGTGAGCTGGTAGAGGGGTCTACTTCCCTGGGCACTCAGCAGCGACCGCGGCGGAGATCCCCTTCCTCCCGTAGGCCTTCTCAAAGTGCGCCGCAAACTCAGAGGCGAGCTTCGCCGCGCGCGTATCGTAGGCCGCCTTGTCCCTCCAGGCCTCGCGCGGGAAGAGGATCTCTACCGGGACGCCCGGGACGCGCTCCGGGACATGGACGCGGAAGAAGGGGTCCTCGCGGCAGTCGACCCGCTCAAGCTCCCCTTCGAGCGCCGCCTGGACCATCGTCCGCGTGAGGGTGATGTCGAGCCGCTTCCCGACCCCGTAGGGCCCGCCGCTCCAGCCGGTGTTCACGAGGTAGACCTTCGTCCCGTGCCGGTCGAGCTTCTCCCCGAGCATCCCGGCGTAGACGTCGGGATTCCTCGGCATGAACGGCTCGCCGAAGAAGCGGGAGAAGGTGGTCTTCGGCTCGATGATCCCGGTCTCCGTCCCAGCGAGCTTGCTCGTGTAGCCCATGAGGAACCAGAGCATCGCCTGCTCCTTGGAGAGCCGCGCGAGCGGAGGGAGGACGCCGTGGGCGTCGGCGGTGAGGAAGAGGACCGCCCGCGGGTGGCCGGCCCGCGCGGAGGCCTTGACGTTTGAGAGGTACGAGAGCGGGAACGACGCGCGCGAGTTCGGGGTGAGGCGGTCGTCCGAAAGGTCGAAGGTCCCGTCGGGGTAGACCATCGCGTTCTCGACGATCGCGCCGTGGCGCCGCCAGTCATCCTCGTGGAAGACGGCGCGCCAGATCTCCGGCTCCTTCGCCGGGTCGAGGCCGATCAGCTTTGCGTAGCAGCCGTTCTCGAAGTTCGCGATCCCCGCGTCGCTCCAGCCGTGCTCGTCGTCGCCGAGGAGGGCGCGGCGCGGGTCGGCGGAGAGGGTCGTCTTCCCCGTCCCAGAGAGGCCCAGCAGAAGGGCGACGTCGCCCTTCGGTCCCTCGTTCGCCGAACAGTGGAGGGGGAGGATCCCTTGAGCGGGAAGGAGGTAGTTCATCACGGAGAACATGAGCTTCTTCACCGAACCGCAGTAGGCGGAGCCCAAGACGACCCCCAGGCGCCGGTCGAAGTCGATCGCGACGGCCATCGTCGAGGCCTTCCCCGTCGCCGGGTCGATGCGAAGCCGCCCTTGGTAGCGGCCGGGGTCGAGCTTGTCGTACGGCAGGGCGAGGAGGACGAACGGCCGGTCGGCGAACGGGCTCCTCTCCACTCCCTCCGGGATCGGGCGGAACATGTTGTCCGTGAAGAGGGCGGTGAGGGCGCGGTCCGTCATCACGGTCACGGGGAGGGCGTAGCCTGGGTCCGCGCCGAGGGCGCGGTCGGTGACGTAGACCCGTTTCTTCTTCTCAAGGGAGGTGAGGGCGTCCTCGAGGAGGAGGTCGAAGGTCTCTTCCGTGATCGGGAGGTTGTTCGGGGAGTCCCAGTCGATCTCGCACTCGCTTTCACTGCGCCGCACCGTGACCGTGTCCTTCGGACTCCTCCCGCTCGACTCGGGCGGCGTCCAGGTCGCGAGCGCCCCGTGCGCGGTCACCAGGGCCTCCTTGTTCTTGACCGATTCTTCGATCAGCGCTTCTCGAGCGGCATTCGTCACCGCCGTGCGGCCCTTGAGCAGGGCGCCGAGCCTCGCATCGTTCATCATCGCCTCATCGCCTTTGGTCTTGGGAG
>CAYHEK010000109.1:0-3763 GCA_964355545.1 uncultured Thermotogae bacterium
ATGCTCGGGCAGTGGGTCGGGGGCGCCGGCCTTCCGGGTTGCGCGGTGATGGGGAAAAACGCGATCCGCGCGATCGTCCGCCGCGACGGGGGGCACTTCGTCTCCTCGACCTCGGCTGGGGCGAGGGGAGGGAAGTGAGGCACCGACCTTGAACCCCCCTTCCCCCCTCCCTACACTCCGGCCGGAGGAAGGATGAGAGAAATAGAGAAGGGTCGACGACCGCCGCGCGTCCTCGCCGTCGGGTACAACGGGGCGAACAACACCGGCGCCGAGGCCCTCCTCCAGGCCGACCTCACCGACCTGCGGGCGGTCCTCGGGCCGGAGGCCACGGTCAACGTCCCCACCCTGAGCGAGGAGAACCTCCGCCGCTACCTCACGGAGTCGCCGACCCTGCACATCACCCGGATGCCGACCGTCTTCCTCGCCAAGGTGCGGCGGCTCGTCCGCCGGCACGACCTCGTCATTCTCGTCGAGGGGAGCACGTTCATGGACACCTGGGGCTCCGCACTCCTTTGGTACTTCCTCTGGGCGGCGCACTGTGCCCACGCCCTGGGGAAGCCGTGCCTCGCCTACGCCGTCGATGCAGGTAGCCTCTCCCCGCGCAACCGCCGCCTCGTCGGGCGCGTGGCGAGCGGGCTCGACCTTGTCGTCGCTCGCTCCCAGGCTGCGGCGGAGCGCCTGCGTGCCTGCGGGGTGACCGCATCGATCGAGGTGACGGCGGACAACGCCTTCACCTTCGAGCCCGATCCGGCCGATGCCGATTTCCTCGGGCGGGCCTGGCCCGAAGCGAGCGGAGGGAAGGTCGGGATCGCGGTCGTCGACTTCTACCTCTGGCCTGTCGTCGCGCGCCCTTGGGGGAAAAGAGAGGATCGCTATAAGTGGCCGTACTTCTTCTCCCGCTCGCCGGAGCGCGCCCGCGCGACGGGGATCCTCGCCGCGACGTACGCCGAGGTCGCGGACTGGCTCATCGAGCGGGGAGAATCGGTCGCCCTCATCTGCATGGAGGAGGTCGACGAGCCGCTCGCGCGGGAGGTGGAGCGCCGGATGCGCCGCCCGGAGCACTCGCGCGTCTTCTCCTCCCGCGAGCACAACGCCTCGCAGATGACCTTCCTCCTCCGTTCCCTTGACCTTCTCGTCACCTCGCGCTACCACGCCGCCGTCCTCTCCCTCGCCGCGGCCGTCCCCCAGATCGCCGTGGGGCACGACCTGCGCCTTCTAAGCCTGTACGAGGAGATCGGACTCCGCGAGCGCTGCTTCCTCGACCCTTCCTCCCCCGACCTCGGTCGGACGCTCCGAGAGCGGATCGAGGCCCTCCTTTACGATCCGACCCCAGTCCGGAGTCTCCTTCGACAGGCGCACGGTGGGCTCCTCGCCCGCGCGCGGCACAACCGCGAGATTCTCTCTGCTTTCCTTGAGGTCCACGGGTGGGGGCCGGGGTGACCGTCCTCCTCACCGGCGCGGCCGGGTTCATCGGGACCGAGGTCGCCCACCGCCTCCTCTTGGACACGGCCCATGACCTCGTCGCCCTCGTGCGGGGAAGGGACGACGAAGACGCGAGAAGGCGCCTCGGGCGGGCCTGGTGGGGGAGGCCGGAGCTAGTCCTCGAGATCGGCCGACGGGTCGAGGTCGTCCGCGGAGACGTCTCCCTCCCCCGCCTCGGCCTCTCCCGCGAGGTCTACGAACGCCTTGCCTCCCAGATTACCCACCTCATCCACGCCGCGGCCGACCTCCGCCTCGACGCCTCCTTCGAGGACCGCTCGAGGACGAACGTGGACGGCGTCCGCCACGCGCTCGACCTCGCGCGGGACGCGGCGCGGGACCACCCGTTCGCCCGCTTCGCCCACGTCTCGACCGCCTACGTCGCCGGCCTGCGGCGCGGGGAGATCGCCGAGGAGGACCTCGACGGTGCGTGCGGCTTCGCGAACCCCTACGAGAGGACCAAATACGAGGGAGAGCGGCTCGTCCGCGAGGCCGCAGCGGTGCTTCCTGTCTCGGTCTTTCGACCGGGGATGGTCGTCGGCAACTCGCGGACCGGAGAGGCGAGGACGTACAACACGCTCTACGTCCCCCTCCGCCTCTACCTGACCGGGAAGATCCACCTCGCCCCCGTTCGCTCCTCCCTGCGGGTGAACCTCGTCCCGGTCGACTACGTCGCCGACGCGATCGCCCGGCTCGCCCTCGACCCGCGGGCGGCGGGGCTCACCTTCCACCTCGTTCTTCCGCACGAGAGGCTCCCCACGGCTAGGGAACTCCTCGACGCGACCCGCGCCTGGGCCAAGGAGGGACTTGGGGTCGACCTCCCGCGTCCGCTCTTCCTCCCCGTCCCCCTCCCCGTCCCCCTCCCGACCGGGCGTTCTGGCCGGGGCCGCGGTTCCCGCGCTACTCTCCGTCTCCTCGCCCCCTACCTCCGCGGGGACCAAGTTTTCCTGCGCGAGAATGCAGATCGTCTCCTCGGTCCCTGCCCTCTCGACTGGCGGGAGTTCCTCCCCCGCCTCCTTGCGGACGCGGCGCGGCGCGGGTTCCTCCACCGCTCGGGAAGGACGGCCCACGAGCAGGTCCTCTTCCGCCTCGGCGGGAAGAGTCGGCCGGTGAGGCTCTACGACCTCGTCGAAGGGAAGGTCATCCGGAGAGAAGCACGGGACGTCGCTCTGGAGATGCGACGGGCGGCCGCGGCCCTCCGCTCGCTCGGTGTCCGGACCGGGGACCGAGTCGCCCTCGTCGGGCCGAACGGGACGCGATACCTCGCGCTCGACGTCGCGATCGGCCTCGCCGGCGCGGTGAGCGTCCCCCTCTACTGCACAAGCCCGATCGGCGAGATCGACGCGATCTTGAACGACAGCGGCGCGCGGATTCTCCTCGTCGGGTCGCCTGCGATCCTCGAGCGAGCGGGAGAGCTCGCCGCCCCGGTCAAGCTCATCTCCTTCGCCCGCTCCCCCCTCCCGCCCTCCCTCGCCGGAAGGGCGACGACGTGGGAGGGATTCCTCGCCCTCGGCGCGGGGAAGGAGGCAGCAGGGGAGGCCTTGGTCTCCCTCGGCGACCGCGCCACCCTCCGCTACACCTCCGGGACGACCGGCCGGCCGCGAGGGGTCGCCTTCCGCCACGACCAGCTCGTGCAGATGGCCGAGACCCTCGTCTCCCTCTTCCCCTGGAGGGCGCGGACGAGCCGGATTGCGTACCTCTCCTTCCTCCCCATGAATCACGTCGTCGAGGGGATCCTCATCACCTACGCCCCGCACCACGCCCCGGCTCCGCTCGACCTTTTCTTCCTCGAGGACTTCCGCGGCCTCCCCCAGGCCCTGCGCCGCGTCCGGCCGACCTTCTTCTTCTCCGTCCCCCGCTTCTACGAGAAGGTGTGGGAAGGGGCGCGGAGGAACGCGCTCCTCCGACGCTACCTCGCCCTTCCAGAGGGGAGGGTGAAGGAGGCGCTGCGCCGCCTCGTCCGGCGGGCGGTCCTGCGGCGGGCCGGCCTCGACCGCGCGGTCCAGCTCCTCGTCGGCTCGGCCCCGGCGAGCGACGACCTCCTCCTCGGCCTGCACTCACTCGGGGTCGAGGTCCACAACGCCTACGGCCTCACCGAGGCCCCGCTCGTGACGATGAACCGCCTGGGGGAAAACCGGCTCGGGACGGTCGGCGAGCCCCTGCCGGAGACCGAGGTCCGGATCGCTCCGGACGGGGAGGTCCTCGTCCGCGGGCCGCAGGTCGCGGCCGGGAGCGCGGGCGAAGACGGGTTCCTCGCGACCGGAGACCTCGGTCGCCTCGAGGA
>CAYHEK010000110.1:0-2433 GCA_964355545.1 uncultured Thermotogae bacterium
GCTCGAACTCGCGCGAGCGGTACGTAAAGTAACGGGGGGTGATCTCGTTCCGGAAGCTCTTCCCGATCTGGGCGATCCCGAAGGGGAGCTTGACGCGCGCGGTCGAGAGGATGTTCTTGAAGTTCACAAAGATCCCCTGCGCCGTCTCCGGCCGCAGGTACGCCTCCGCCTCCGGACTAGCGAGGGCTCCGACGTAGGTCTTGAACATGAGGTTAAACTCCCGCGGAGGGGTGAGGTCGCACGCCTCGTGCTCTCCCGGGTGTTTGCTCGGCTTGAGTGGGCACTGACTTATTTTGAGCTGGTCGGCGCGGAAGCGCGCCTTGCACCCCGGCGTGCGGCAGTCGACGAGGAGGTCGTGGAAGAGGTCGTAGTGGCCGCTCGCCTTCCACACCTGTGGATGCAGGATGATGCTTGAGTCAAGCCCGACCATGGAGTAGGCCGAGGGGAGGCCGGGCGGCGGGGTCGTGTCGTCGTGACCGGTGACCATGTCGCGCCACCAGGCCTCCTTCAGGTTCCGTTTCAGTTCAACCCCGAGCGGGCCGTAGTCCCAGAACCCGCCGATTCCCCCGTAGATCTCGCTCGACTGGAAGATGAACCCGCGCCGCTTGCACAGCGAAACGAGCTTCTCCATCAACGCCTGATCGTCGTTCATGACCGTGATCCTTTCCTGATTGAACTCCGGGGCGCATAGCGTACCGGGGAGAGAGCCGCCGGACAAGCGCGCTTGTTTCGTCAGACGCGGATGAGGTCGTACGTCCGGCTCCCCAGGCCGATCGCCGCGGCCGCCTCCACGTGGCCCTCTACGTCCACGCCGAGCGCCTCGGCGAGGATCTTTGAGCCCTTCTTGAGGCCGCGGTCACTCGCGAGGGACTCCGGGAGGGGCGCGGCCTGGTTCACGAGGTCTAGGGTCGCCTGGTCCACCGCGACGATGTCGTGCGAGGCGAGGACCCCCTGGTCCTGGACGAGCGGGGTGTCCGCCATCGGCATGCAGTCGCACTCCGGCTGCACCTCGAGGACGAAGTTGAAGTAAAGGACCTTCCCCGGCGCGAAGGTGGAGAGGACGGCCTGGGCCCCCTCGGCGAGGGCCATTTGAAACTCATCCGCGCCCCGTTTCTCGAGGTGAATCGCGTCCGCGGGGCAGACACGCTCGCAGCGGCCGCAGCGCCAGCACTTCTTGTCGTCGACGACGAGGCTCCCGTCCTTCTCGGAGATCGCCTGCGTCGGGCAGACGTGCAGGCACTGGAGGCACAGGGTACAGCGCTCGGGATCGCGGACGATCGAGGCGCTCGCCGCGGCGGCGTGCAGGTGCCCGCGCGCCTTCTTCCAGTCGCCGCTTCGGTGGCGGCCGGCGACCCCGCCCATCGCCAGGTTCTTGATCGCTCCGCCGTAGCCGGACTCGATGTGCCCCTTGCAGTGGCTGGCGACGATCATCCCTTGGGCGTCGTGGATCGCCGAAGCGACGGCCACCTCCTTGAGGACTGGACCCGCCTTCACCTTCACGCTATCGCAGCCGAAGAGGCCGTCGGCGAGGACGACCGGGCAGCCCATCGACTGTGGGTTGATCCCGTTTTGATTGGCGACCTCGAGGTAGTCCCAGCCCTGGATGCGGACCGTGTCGCAGACAAACGGCTTTCCTCCGGCCGCCTTGACCGCGTCGGCGAGGATGCGCAAGAAGCGCGGCCGCACGACGCGGTGCGCTCCCTCCGAGCCAAAGTGGGTCTTGATCGCCACGTACTCACCGCTTGAGATCGCGCGGCCAAACTCCATCTTCTCGATCAGGCGCTCGAGGCCGGCCGCTTGGCTTGCGCTGTAGTCCCAGCGGGTCGCCCGCGCCGGGGCAAAGTAGACCTTGCTCGTCATCCCTCCTCCTCCCTTGGAAAGCGTCTCCACTCTCCCGTGCAGAACGGACACGATGAAGACAAGAAAAGAGGATACCTGGAGGGTCCTCGCCGGTCCACAGACGCCCTTCTCCCCGGGCGGCTTGACAGAGGATCTCGCTCCCAAGTAGCGTCTTCCCTCGAGCGAATTCGCCTGTAGAGCGAGTGGCGAGGAGGGGATCTCCATGAGGCGATCGAACTGGGCGGCGTGGGCGTTCTTGGCCCTTTTTCTCGTGACGGTACTGGGAGAGATCGCAGTCTCTGCCGAGGGCCCGGCGGTCACGGTCGAGTGGTCCTCGCTCGCGCCGATGGTGAAGCCGCGCCACGCGGGGGTCGCGGTCGTGGCGGATGGGAAGATCTACGCGATCGGCGGGATCGAGACCGGCGGCTCGATCACGGTGTACGGGATGACGTACCCGGCGACGACCGGGGCGCGCGTCGAGGCCTACGACCCAAAGACAGACACCTGGACCGAGAAGGCGCCTCTTCCCTACCCGATCGACCTCGCGACGCGCAAGGCGGAGGGGCGCCAGTGGCTCGCCGCCGCGGCGTACAA
>CAYHEK010000110.1:2533-3712 GCA_964355545.1 uncultured Thermotogae bacterium
CCCGGCGACGGACTCCTGGAGCGCGATCCCCTCTGTGAGCTGGGAGAGGCGGTTCTGGTTCGGGGACGTGATCGGTGACCTCGTCCTCCTCGCCGGCGGCCGCGACGAGCACGGGAAGTCCTCCTCCGTGGTCGACGTCTACTCCGACTCCTGGGGCGCCTGGGTCGGCGCGACCGGCCTCCTCACCCCGCGGGAGGACGCCTTCGTCGCCGCCCTCGGCGGGACCCTCTACGTCATGGGAGGTCGAGACGAGGCCGGGACGGCCCTCGCCGCCGCAGAGAAAGGGACCCCGCCGCAGGGGCCGATCGCAGTCGAGATCCCGCCCGCCCCTCCGGCCGCGGTGACGATCACCTGGTCCGCGAAGGCGCCCATGCCGACCCCGCGCGCGTTCGGAGCGACGGCCGTGGTCAATAACGCCATCTACACCCTGGGAGGCCTTGAGAAGGGGAAGGGCGCGAGCCGGGCCGTCGAGGCGTACGACCCGGCGACCGACCGCTGGACAACGAAGGCTCCCCTCCCCGAGGCGCGCTACAACCTCGCCGCCGCCGCGGTCAAGGGGAAGATCTACCTCTTCGGCGGGGCGGACAGCTCGCTTGAGGTCGTGGACACGATCGACGTCTACGACACCTCGACCGACACCTGGCAGGCGAAGGTCGCCCGACTCCCCGCCCCCGCGGCTGGCGTCGCCGCGGCGACCTACGGGGACACGGTCTACCTCTTCGGCGGGAGCAAGAGCCCGCAGATGTTCGTCCCCTCGGGAAACTACTACGCGACCGTCTACGAGTTCGACCCCGCCTCTCTCACGTTCAAGCCCCTCGCGCCGATGCCGGTCGCGCGGAACATGGCCTACGCTTGTCCGGTCGGGGACGGGATCCAGGTGATCGGCGGGATGCAGTCGCCCGGCGCCACGTTCAACGGCCACTACAGCTTCAACTCGGGCGGCTGGCAGGTCGATGTCGCCCTGCCGCAGCCGATGGGCGGACACGGAGGCGTCGTCGTAAGCGGCAACATCTACATCCTCGGCGGCACGGCGGTCCCCGTCGTCTTCCGCTGGAACCCGGAGGCCGGCGCGTGGGAGACCTGCTCGCCCTTCCCCGATGCGCAGAGCCTCGCCTTCGCCGCCGCCGCGAGCGCCGAGCGTGAGGCACGCGAAGAGGCGAAGAGGATCTACATCCTCGG
>CAYHEK010000111.1:0-3674 GCA_964355545.1 uncultured Thermotogae bacterium
CTTGACTCGCGCAGCTTCGCCCCGCACCAGTGGCAGGCGTCGAAGTCGTAGGAGGCGATCCGCGGGTTGCCGCAGGCCGGACAGCGCCAGCGGGTCTCCTGCTCGGAGAGCCACTCCTCCGCGTGCCCCTCTTGGATCGCTCGTAGATTCTCTACGAGGTCGATCCCGAGCGGAGCGCAGACCTTGGCGAACTCGGCGTGCTTGGGGCAGAGCGGATACTCGCCGCACTCGTAGCAGAAGGTGAGGCCTTTCGTATTCAGGCACTTCACGATCTTGCAGTTTCTTCCCCACTCCCCCTCGTGCGACCAGGCGCAGGCGTCGAGGGCCTGGCAGCCCTCGCAGCGGACCTCCTGCGGGAGGCAGCCGTGTTTCTTAGCGAGCGCCTTCTGGAGATCCCGTGAGTCCTTGTACGCGCGGTAGATCTCGCAGATCCCGCAGTAGAGACCACAGCGGCCGATCAGATTCCTCTCCCCCATCGTCCCCTCCCATGTCCCCTACGGCCCCACCTTAGGCCGATCCGGAGCGAGCGCCCAATCGTGGGAGGCTCTCGAGCCAACGCCGGGCGGCGCGGGGGGAGCGAAGATGAACAACGCTGAGGTGGGAGTTCTCCGGACGCGCGACGAGGGCCGGGTACTCCCGCCTCCTCCTGCGGTAGGTGCGCAGGGCCCACAGGATGATCGAGTCGCGGCCGATGACGCTTCCCAAGAGGCGTTCCCGATTCCCGTGCCACAGCTCCTCCCGGGTAAAGACGCGGCGAACGGTCCGCCAGGTGACCTGCCGCAGGACCGTCCGGAGCCGGTAGTCGAGCCACACGACCGTCTCCGCGCGCGGCCAGAGGATGTCGCGGACTGCGCTGTAGTTTCCGTCCACAACCCAGGCATTGCCGACCGTCGCAGCGGCGACTCGTTCGCGGAAGACCTCGACCGGCGCCTCAGTCCAGCTCGGCCCCCAGTGGAGGGCGTCGAGTTCGACGTGAGAGATCCCAAGACGAAGGCCGAGGTCCCGCGCGAGCGCCGTCTTCCCAGATCCGGTCGTCCCCACCACGGCGATCCGACGGCCGCACGGAGGAACTCCGGAGTGCCCGCCCTCTCGCGCGCCCGCCGCAGGCACCCGCGCTCCCTCGACAACACCGATCGCGATCACTGGGCGAGGACGCGCGCGAGCTCAAGCAGACTGAGGTCCAAGGGTTTCCTGTTCGCCACGACCTCGCTCAAGGGCGTCGCCGCGACCTCGCTCTTTTGGAGTCCCATGAGGACCCCGTGCTCACCCCGGACGAGGCGGTCGACGGCCGCCGCGCCCAGCCGCGTGGCGAGGAGCCGGTCGAAGACGTCGGGGGACCCTCCCCGCTGCACGTGTCCGAGGATCGTCGCGCGGAGATCGAAGCCCAAGCGGTCTCGGTGCTTTTCGAAGTGGCGAGCGAGTTCGGCCGCGTTGTACCGCGCTCCCTCCGCCACGACGACCAGCGCATGCGGTTTTCCTCGCTCATACGCCGCGCGCAGGTCGGCGGCGACCGCCTCTGGATCGGTCTCCACCTCGGGGATGACGATCGATTCCGCACCCCCCGCAATCCCGGCCATCAACGCCAGGTACCCACAATCGCGCCCCATCACCTCGACCAGGGAGGCGCGGTGGTGAGAGGAGGCGGTGACCTTCAGCCGGTCGATCGCCTCAAGGGCGATGTTCAGGGCCGTGTCGACGCCGATCGTCACCTCCGAGCCGTACACGTCGTTGTCGATCGTCGAGGCGACGCCGACGACCGGAAGCCCCATCCGGGAGAGGGCATAGGCTCCGGCCTGGGACCCGTTCCCGCCGATGACGATCAGACCCTCGATCCCCTGCTCGTGCACGGCACAGATCGCCCGCGCTTGGCTCTCTTGGGTCATGAACTCGGCGGATCGGGCGCTCCCGAGCACGGTTCCCCCGGCCTGGATGATCCCGCCGACGTCGCGCGCCGCGAGGGGTAGGAAGTCCCCCTCCATCAGGCCGGTGTAGCCGTGCCGGACGCCGATCACGTCCCAGCCGCAATCGATCCCGACACGGACGACGGCGCGGATCGCCGCGTTCATCCCCGGCGCGTCCCCTCCGCTCGTCAGGACCGCAAACCGCCGTCTGCTTCCCTTCACCCAGCACCTCCGTTCGGAACGCCGCGAACGCCCCGCTCATCCCATTCTACCCGGTTTTCAGGACTCTAGGAGATCGATGGTGGGCGTGCTATACTCCTCCCGGAACAAGGTGAATGATGTTTGGGAAGCGGATCACGCTCTTTCGTTTGTTCGGGTTTGACGTCCGCATCGATCTCAGTTGGCTCATCATCGTCGTCCTTATCACCTGGTCTCTCGCCCGCGGGGTCTTCCCGGCGCGGCTCCCTGGCCTCAGCGAGGCGACGTACTGGTGGATGGGGATTGCGGGGGCCTTCGGCCTCTTCTTCTCTGTCGTCGTGCACGAGTTCTCCCATTCCCTCGTCGCGCGCCGGTTTGGAATCCCCATGCGCGGGATCACCCTGTTCATCTTCGGCGGGGTCGCCGAGATGGAGGAGGAGCCGCCGAGCGCCCGGGCCGAGTTCTTCATGACGATCGCGGGCCCGCTCGCGAGCATCGCGATCGGCCTCGTCGCCTACGGGTTCGCCGTCTGGGCGCGGCGCGCCGGCTGGCCCGCCCCTGTCAGTGGGATCCTCGCTTATCTTTGGCCGCTCAACCTCATCCTCGCCGGCTTCAACCTCCTCCCTGCGTTCCCCCTCGACGGCGGTCGCGTCCTCCGCTCCATCCTCTGGGTGCGCACCGGCCGGCTCCGCTGGGCAACGCGCATCGCATCGCGCATCGGATCCGGCTTCGGCTTTCTCCTCATCGCCCTTGGGATCGTGTACCTCGTCCGTGGCGACCTCTTCGGTGGAATCTGGTGGGCCCTCATCGGCCTCTTCCTCCGGAACGCCTCCCAGGTCTCCTACCAGAGCCTTCTCATGCGACAGGTCCTGCAAGGAGAACCAGCCCGTCGCTTCATGAAGCCGGATCCGATCACCGTACCCCCGTCGCTTCCCGTGGACGAGTTCGTCGAGAACTACGTCTATCGACAGCACTTCCAGATGTACCCGGTGGTGGAGGAGGGGAGGCTCCTCGGCTGTGTCACGGCGCGCAAGGTGAAGGAGGTCCCGCGGCAGGAGTGGACCGGTCGTACCGTGAACGAGCTCGCCGCGTCCTGCTCGCCGGAGAACACGATCTCTCCCGACGCGGATTCGACCGAAGCCCTTTCCCTCATGAATCGAACGGGAAACAGCCGGCTGATGGTCGTGGAGGACGGGCGTCTTGTGGGGATCTTGACCCTCAAGGACTTGCTCCAGTTCCTCGCCCTCAAGGTGGACCTCGAGGGCGAAGAGCGAACGCGCTTGTAGCCTCGCGCGGAGAGGCGGCCGCCGAGAGCTTACTTCACCCGAAAGGCGCGCACCCCGCCGACCGGGTTCTCCCCACCGTAGTCGAGGCGGGCCACCGCCTGGTAGACCCCGACCGCAAGGCGAGGAGAGGAGGGATTGACGAGCTCGACCTCCCGGCGGCCTCCCGGCAGGACGAGGAACTCCTCGATCGCAAGGGAGCGCACGGTGGTGCCGGTCTGGTCGATGATGTCCACCCCACCCGCGACAGCGAGTTGGACGTTCCCCGTGTTCTCGAAGCCGACGACGAGGG
>CAYHEK010000112.1:0-3670 GCA_964355545.1 uncultured Thermotogae bacterium
ACAGAGCGCTGCCCTGCGGAGGCAGAGGCCAGAGGTTCAAATCCTCTCGGGCGTAACTGAGATCGGCTTGCGACGGTCATGAGCGCTCGCGGGAAAGAAGAAGGCGAAGGTCCGTCCGCCGGATTCCCTCTTGTGCGCCTGTGGAAGGAGAGGAGACCACAGAAGAGAGGGGCGGCGGGGAGCGTCCTCCGGCGTTGGCTCGAGGACGGCGAGCCTTGGTACTTCGCGATCGGTCTCGCGAACCTCGTCGTGGGGACCTCGTCCATCCTCATTCCTCTCATGATCTCTCAGGTTCTCCATCGCACGGTCGCCGACCTCGGCGTCCTCTCGAGCCTCGTCAGCTTGGTAGGAGTGGTGGGGAGCCTCATCTGGGGAGGTCTCTCCGACGTCGCCCACCGCCGCAAGCCCTTCGTCGTCACAAGTTTCGTCGCGCTCTTCTTCGGCTTCGCCGCGATCGCCTTCGCCCCCTCCTTCCTCGCCCTCCTCGTCGGGAACATGGCCCTCAACTTCTTCTGGGTGGCGAACGCCGCGGTGAGCGTCCTCATCGTGACCGAGAACGCCGAGAAGGCCCTCTGGGAGAAGCGGATCGGCCGGCTGAACCAGACGGGGGCGATCGGCTGGGTCGCCGGGCTCCTCCTAGGGAGCCTTGCCCTGGGCACGACGACGCGCGCACTGGGAGAGGCGGACTCGATCCGCGCCCTTTTCTTGCTCCTCGCCCTCGGCGGCGCCGGGGCGGCCCTCCTCGCCCGGCACCTCGTCCCGTGGACGACCTCCCGCCCCGCCCCTCGCCGCTTCCGCGGGGTGATCGTCGCCCTGGGGAACTTTCTCGTCGAGGTTGCCCGGTTCAGTCCTTACCACCTCTACCACCGCCTGAGCCCTCGCCACCTCCCCGCGCTCCTCTTCGGAAAGGAGGGCCTGCGGCGCGAGACGAAGCGCTTCCTCGTCGCCACACTGCTCGCGTTCACCGCGGGCGGTTTCTTTGCCGTCCCCCTCCCTCTCCTCCTCGCCGAGCGCTTCGGCCTTCCCTCCTCGGTCGTCTTCCTCTACTTCGTCGCCATGAACGCCGGGGTCGTCCTCGCCTACCCCTGGGCCTCGCGCCGGATCGACCGCCTGGGGAACAAGGTCGTGCAGATGGGGGCCCTCGGCGCCCGCTGCCTCCTCTTCTCCATCGCCGCCGTCTTCCTGTCCCTCTCCCGCACGGTTCCTCCGGCGATCGTCCTTATTCTCTACTTCTTCTTGATCGGAATCACCTGGTCCTTCTTCCAGCTCTCCGGGGTCGCCCTCACCTCACGCCTGGCGAAGCCGCAGTTCCGCAGCCAGGCCCTGGGCCTGTACAACGCGGCCGCCGGCACAGGGGTGATCCTCGCCGGGGTCGCAAGCGGTTACCTTGCTCACCAGGCCGGCTACGCGGCGACCTTCGCCGCGGCGGCGTTCCTGATGGTCGTCGCTCTCCTCGTCCTCCGCCGCCTCCCCGCCCCTCCGGCCGTCACTCCCCTCATCCTCCCGGTGCGGAGAGAGGAAGAGGAACGCCCGGCGGAGAGCAGCGCCCCGCGCGCTTGACCGGCCCTCTTCCCACGAGACCGGCCTGATCAACGGGACGACCGAGTGGGGTAGAGAGACCTTCGGCTTCGTGGCAAACCGTGCGGGGAGCACGGCGCAGAAACTTGCGGTAAGATGCTTCGGGCGGGGCCGGCAGGGATCCGGTCAGAATGGAGTGCTGATCCGTTCCCTCCCGCACCTTCCCCTCGAACCGATCATCCCCAAGGCGGCGAAGGCCTCTACTGAGCGCGCAGGACACCGGCTCTTGACTTCCAAGACGGCGGCCGCTAAAGTGACAGTTGAATGGATGGCCCCAAGCGAAAGAATGGGGGCTCGCGAATGAACAGGGGGGCGCTCACCGAATAAGCCCCCCTAACTCTTTTCTACAACAGCTCGCAGGCTATCCAGCTCGACGAACGCGTTTGCCGCGTTAATGAGGTCAAGCGACGTCATCTGCCGACGGCAGACACAAGTGACTTGCTTGCCTCTCTGGCGTAGGCAGTCCACCAACATGCGGTAGTCTCCATCGCCCGCGAACAGGAACCCGCGATCGAAATTGTCCGCGGCAGCCTGCATTGTGAGAGCAAGTTCAATGTCCAGATTCCCCTTCCTGGAGACCTTTCCTGTCCTCTGGTCGCGAAATAGCTTGACCTCTTTGTCGTGCACGGTGTACCCGATCATGATGAGGTTGTAGCAGAAGGCCCTATACTTCTTCACCCTGATGGGTTCCTGATAGTGAGGAGCGGCCGAGAAATAGTGCGCTTCTGTGATCTCTCCTTGGCTACGCAAGTAGTCATAAACCTTCATCCAGTCAATCCGCCATCCGTTGTGGCGCTGTGCGTAGATCATGTTCGAGCCGTCAACAAAAAGCCCAAGCCGCACTGCCGACCTCCGTGCACCGATGTGAAGCAGAAGAACCTTATATCACAAGATCTGACGAAAGACAAACCTGTACGTGGTGAACTGAAAATCTACTGAATGCCCTCGAGAGTGAGAATGAAGCCGCCACCCTTCCCCTTGTGCGAAGGTCTCTCTCCTAACTCCCGTTCTGGAAACGCTCCGAACGACGCAAACGACTTCGCGCCAGCTCAGGGCAGGCCCGCCAGAGAGTCGAGCGGATAGGGCAGGGCGAGGAAGAGCTCCTCCTCGGCGAGTGAGACCTCGCGGCGGCTCCCCCGGCACCCGGCGGAGAGGGCCGGCCGGCCGGTCAAGAGCGGGAGGGCCGTGCAGTCCCCACACAGGGCGCCGGGCCCGCCGGAGGCACTGTGGGCTCGCTCGCCGGTCGCCGCGACGAGGGCGTAGAGGCGTCGCATCGCCTCCTCCGGCCGCAGGATCCGCAGGACGAGATCGGGCGGGAACGGGAGCGCCTCGAGGGGCGCGTAGACGAAGACCCGCTCCCCGAAGGGAAGGGGAGAAAGAAGAGAAAGGAAGCGCCGCGCCGTCTTTAGGTCCTTCGCCGTCCCCCAGCCGACGAGGGTCGCGGCGAGGGCCTCCAGGGTCCGCTCGTCCGGAAGGTCGAGCCCGAGGTTGAAGCGGGCGAGGAGGCAGGTGACGTCCTCCGCGCTCGCCCAGAGGACGCGACCGCGGCGGGCCTCGCCGACAAAGGTGCAATGGCGGCTCGCGGTCTCGGCGCGGTCGACGCCGAGGGGGAGGTAATCGAGGACCGCGATCCCGATTGCGCACTCCATCCCGCGCTCTCTCCTTCCACACGCCCCAAGCCACTCACCACAAGCCACACCCTACAGGCCACACGCTACGCGCCACAAGCCACCTTCGAGGATAGCGACCGAACGTCCTCCCGCATAGGGCCAAGGGACTGCCCGGGGAGCGGTCCGTCCGCACCTAGAGGTCGACGAGGCGGACACTCATCTCGTCTGTATCGAGAAGGGCGACGGTCGCCCTCCCCGAGAGCCAGCCCCCGCACTCACCGGGGTTCAAGACGAGCGTCTTCCCCTCGCGCAGGTCGACCGCGTGGGTGTGGCCGTAGACGATGAGGTCGTAGCAGCCGCTTGCGACGAGGGCATCGAGGCACCGCGGCTCGTGGAGGAGGACCGCCCTCCTCCCGCCGATCTCCAGTTCCCCCCCCCCCCCCCCCCCCCCCCCCCCCCCCCCCCCCCCCCCCCCCCCCCCC
>CAYHEK010000113.1:0-3624 GCA_964355545.1 uncultured Thermotogae bacterium
CGCGGCCCTCGCCGCGGCGCGGGAAAGAGTGACGGACCTCCTCACACGCAGAGGCGAGAAGGGGGGGGCTGAGGGCCGGCCGCGGCCGGGAACTCTTGCCAAGGCGATCCAGCTTCTCCCTGAGGCAAACCTCGTCCTCATCTCCGTCCCCGGGGCCTATGCCGGCCGCGAGGCGCGGATCGCCCTCGGGAAGGGCCTCCACGTCTTCCTATTCTCGGATGACGTCCCCCTCGAGGAGGAGATCGCCCTCAAAAGGGAGGCGGTCGGCCGCGGCCTCCTCCTCATGGGCCCCGAGTGCGGGACAGCGATCGTCGCTGGGAAACCCCTCGGCTTCGCGAACGTCGTCCGCCGCGGGAGGATCGGGGTCGTCGGCGCCTCGGGGACCGGGATCCAGGAGGTGACGTCCCTCGTCGACCGCCTGGGCGGGGGGATCTCCCACGCCCTGGGGACCGGGGGGCGCGACCTCTCCGAGGCGGTCGGGGGCGTGATCGCGGAGCTCTGCCTTCGCGCCCTGGGTGAGGACGAGGGGACGGAGGCGATCGTCCTTGTCTCCAAGCGGCCGGCGCCGCAGGTCGCCGAGCGCGTCCTCGCCGCGCTCGAGCGGACGAGGAAGCCGGGGGTCGTCCACTTCCTCGGCGAGGAAGAACACCCGAAGAAGGGGAAGGTCCTCTTCGCCTCCTCCCTCGCCGAGGCGGCGCGCCTCGCGTGCGAGGCGGTCGGCCTCTCCGTATCGGAGGACGCCCCCTCGGACGAGGAGCTTGCGCGGATCGCCGCGGAGGAGACCCGCGGGATGGCCCGGGACGAGCGTCACCTCCGCGGCTACTTTTGCGGCGGGACCCTAGCGCAGGAGGCCTGGCACGTCCTCGCCCGCGCCGGCGCCGAGGTCGGCGCGAACGTCGCCGCCGACGCGCGGCTCAAGGTTGATGACGAGGAGGGTGCCGAAGGCCACGTCCTCCTTGACCTCGGGGACGAGCGGTTCACGCGCGGGAGGCCCCACCCGATGATCGACCCCGCGAGCCGCGACGAGCGGGTCGCCCGCGCCGGCGAGGACCCGAAGGTCGCCCTCGTCCTCGTCGACCTCGTCCTTGGCCACGGCGCTCACCCCGATCCAGCGACCGGCCTCGCCGCGGCGATCCGGGTGGCGAAGGAGAGGGCCGCGGCGCGCGGGGGCTCCCTCTCCGCGATCGCCTCGGTCACCGGGACCGACGCGGACCCGCAGGGCTACACGCGAGAGAGACAGGCCCTCGAGTGTGTTGGCGCGCGTGTCATGGACTCAAACTACGACGCCGCTCGTCTCGCCGCGGCCGTGCTCGAGCGCCTTGAGAGGAGGAAGGGGTGACGAAACAAGCCTC
This sequence comes from uncultured Thermotogae bacterium, assembly GCA_964355545.1. Lineage (GTDB taxonomy): Bacteria > Bipolaricaulota > Bipolaricaulia > UBA7950 > UBA9294 > JAPLGE01. Next base: position 1,353 of record CAYHEK010000113.1, read on the forward strand.
CCTCCCAGCGATCTACTCCCTCCTTCGCGACGGGCCGCGGGTCGTCAACCTCGGCCTCGACTCCTTCGGAGAGGCCCTCGTGGCCGAGGGAGCACCGGTCGTCCTCACCGACTGGCGGCCGCCCGCCGGCGGGGATCCCGCGCTCATCGCTCTCCTTGACTCGCTGCGCGACGAGAGTGGCGAAGGCTGGCGCGAGCCGATCGCAAGCGCGAACGCCGAGGCCGTGCGCCGCCTCCTCTCCGCCCGGCCGATCCTCAAAGGGATCAGCCTCGCCCTCGACGTCGTCCCGGGGATGCGGGTGGACCTCGTCCTCCACGCCGGCCCGCCCGTGACGTGGGAGAGGATGTGCGGGCCGATGCGCGGGGCGGTGATCGGTGGGCTCCTCTACGAGGGACTCGCAAAGGATCCGTGCGAGGCCGAACGCCTCGCCGCCTCGGGCGAGATCGCGTTCGAGCCCTGCCACCATCATCAAGCAGTCGGCCCGATGGCCGGGATCGTCACGGCCTCGATGCCCGTCTTCATCGTCGAGAACGAGGCGTTCGGGAACCGCGCCTACTCGACCCTGAACGAAGGCCTGGGGAAGGTCCTGCGCTACGGCGCCTACTCGGAGGAGGTGATCGAGCGCCTCCGCTGGATGAGGGACTCACTCGCCCCGGCCCTTCACGCTGCCCTCGTCACGCACGAAGGGCTCGACCTGAGGGTTCTCATCGCCCAGGCCCTCGAGATGGGCGACGAAGGACACAACCGAAACCGCGCCGGCACCTCGCTCCTCATCCGCGAACTCGCCCCGCACCTCGTCGGGCTCGGACTCCCGGCGAAAGACCTCCGCCGGATCCTCGAGTTCCTGAACGGAAACGACCACTTCTTCTTGAACCTCTCCATGGCCGCCGCCAAGGCCTCCCTCGACCCCGCCTCCGGAATCGCGGGCTCGTCGATGGTGACCGTGATGAGCCGGAACGGGACCGACTTCGGGATCCGCGTCTCCGGCCTCGGGGACCGCTGGTTCACCGCTCCGGCCCCAAAGGTCGACGGCCTCTACCTCCCCGGCTTCTCGGAGGAGGACGCCGCCCGCGACATGGGCGACTCGGCGATCACGGAGACGGCCGGCCTCGGCGGCTTCGCCATGGCCGCGGCGCCGGCGATCGTCCGCTTCGTGGGCGGGAGCGCGGAGAAGGCGATCGAGATCACAGAGCGGATGAGGGAGATCACCCTTGCCGAGAGCGAGGCCTACCGGATCCCAGCCCTCGACTTCGCGGGAACCCCGACCGGGATCGACCTCCTCAAGGTCGTCGAGACCGGGATCCTCCCCGTGATCAACACCGGGATCGCGCACAAGGACGCCGGAGTTGGGATGGTCGGCGCCGGCCTCGTCACCCCGCCGATGAGCCTCTTTCTCGACGCGGCGCGGGCGCTCGTCGAGGGAACGAAGAAAGAAGAGAAAGGACCGACGAAGCGAAGAAAGGAGGACCGATGAAGCTTCTCGACCTCACCATTCCCTTTGGGATCGCGACCCCGCCCTGGCCGACCTACGAGCCCCTGCAGCTCAAGTACTTCAAGCGACTTGCCCCGAACGGCGCGAACGGCCAGCTCCTCACCCATTCGAACCACGTGGGAACCCACCTCGACGGCGAGATCCACTTCCACACCCCGGGGAAGGACATCGCCTCGCTCGACTTCGACTACCTCGTGCACGAGGGGGTCGTCGTCGACCTCTCCGACGCCTGCGGGGACTACGACGTCTACACCTCGCAGATGATCGAGGAGCGGGTCGAGGTGAAGGAAGGGGACATCCTCATCATCCACACGGGCTACCACCACTACGGCTGGGACCAGCCGACCGCGGACGAGATCCGCTACATGGTCAAGCACCCCGGGCCGGACCGAGAGTTCGCCCTGTGGTGCCGGAAGAAGAAGATCCGCTGGATCGGGGTCGACTGCGGGTCGGCCGACCACCCGATGAACACGATCATCCGCGACTGGATGCCGCGCCAGGCGCGCGAGGCGGACGCCCACTTTCGCAAGTCGTACGGAAAGCCACTTGCCGAGTTCTTCGACGACACGAAGTACCAGCTCATGCACATCGAGCTCTTCCCGCACGGGATCATCCACGCCGAGTGCCTCGGCGGGGACATCGACCTCCTCCTGAACGAGCGCGTCCAGATCGGCTGCTTCCCGTGGCGGTTCGTCGACGGCGAGAGCTCGATCTCCCGCATCGTCGCCTTCCTCGACGACAAGGCCTACGCCGCCAAGATGAAGGAGAAGGAGGCCTGCG
>CAYHEK010000114.1:0-3589 GCA_964355545.1 uncultured Thermotogae bacterium
ACGTGCTTTGGAGGACGGAGAGATGAGTTCGGTTTTCTAGCTCCCCGGTTGTGCGGCGGTTACGGCCTGGCCGGCGTTGATCAGGCCGGCGCCGAACTGGGGGTCGCCCCCGCGCTGGCCGAGATCGACCGCCGTCCGCTTGAGAAGGGAAACCGCTTCGCCCGTCGTCAAGTGTGGGTTCGCGGAGAGGACGAGGGCGAGGGTCCCGCTCACGTGCGGAGCGGAGAACGAGGTCCCCGACGCGGTTCCTGCCTTCCCGCCTGGGAAGAGGGAGGTGACCTTCTCCCCTGGGGCGGCGACCGCCACCTCGGGGCCGCAGTTGCTGAACTGCGCGAGGCGATCGCCCTGGTCGATCGCAGAGACGGCGAGGACTCCGGGGTACTTCGCCGGGTAGCTGACGGCGTCCTTCCCATCGTTCCCCGCGATCCCGACCACGATCACCCCGCGCTCGATCGCGCGCACGATCGCCTGCTCGAAGGCAAGCGGTGGCTTCCCGTTTGAGTAGATGCTCAGGTTGATGATCCGTGCCCCGTTCGCTACGGCGTAGTCGATCGCCTGGGCGAACTTCGTCCAGTCGCTTGAGTAGAAGAGGTTCTTCGAGTCGAGGAAGCGGATGTCCATGATCCGGACCCCCGGGGCGACGCCGGCGACCCCGTCCTGGCTCGCCTGGGCGACGATGATCCCGGCGACGAACGTCCCGTGCCAGTGGATCTTCGAGCCGGCAAGCGAGCACGCGTCTCCGTCGCGGAAGTCCCAACCGTGGACGTCATCGATATAGCCGTTCCCATCGTCGTCGATCCCGTTCCCAGGGACCTCGTCGGGATTCGTCCACATCTTCCCGGAAAGCTGGGGAGCGGTCACGTCGATCCCGCTGTCGATCACCGCGACCACGACCTCCGCCGAGCCGGTCGTGCGCTGCCACGCCTGCGGGGCCTCGATCCGCTCAAGGCTCCAGGAGAGCGCGAGCCCGCTTGTGTTCGGAGAAGAGAAGATCCCAGACGCCCCCGCCTTTCCAGCCACGTGCGGGAGCTTTACCCACACGAGGCCTCCCACGACGAGGGAGATCGCAGCGATGACAAGAACCAGAGAGCGGCCTTTGTTACGTCCCATCTTCGGCGGCCCGGCTGCCCCTGAGGAGCCCGTGGCTTTGCGTCGCCTCCTTGCGAAGGGTTTGCCTTTGTCGGATAGAGTATGCGCCTTGCAACCATTAAGTAATTGTCACAATCACCTCGATTCTACCTGGAAGGGCTCCCTTTTAGACGCAGAGGCGGTGGCCCTTCCGGCGACGCCCGCCGGAGAACGGAACTTGATGGCGGAAGAAGGCCGGGGTACCTTTCGCCAAGGAGGAAGCGGAATGGCCTATGACGTCGTAGTGATCGGAGCCGGCCCGGGCGGGTACGTGGCGGCGATCCGCTCAAGTCAGCTCGGGATGAAGGTCGCCCTCGTCGAGGAGAAGAAGCCGGGCGGGGTCTGCCTCCACTGGGGCTGCATCCCCACGAAGGCCCTGTACGCGGCGACCGCCCTCCTTGGCCGAGCGAAGGGAGCCGCCGAGCGAGGGATCGAGTTCGACACCCCCAAGGTCGACCTTCCGCGCCTCGCCGCGTGGAAGGACGGGGTCGTCGCGCGCCTCACGGAGGGAATCACCTCGCTCCTTGCGGCAAACGCCGTGACCGTGATCGAGGCCCGAGGGAGGCTCGCCGGCAAGGGGCGGGTCGCCCTCTCCTCAGGGGAGACGGTCGCCGCAAAACGGATCGTCCTCGCGGCAGGCTCCTCGCCGATGGAGATCCCCGGGGTCCGCTTCTCCAATCCGCTCGTCTGGTCATCGGACGACGCCCTCGCCCTCTCGGAGGTCCCGGAGAGGCTCCTCGTGATCGGCGCCGGAGTGATCGGCTTGGAACTGGCCACGATCTACCGGCGCCTGGGGAGCGCGGTGGTGGTGCTCGAACTCCTGAAGGAGGTCCTCCCGGGGATCGACCTCGACCGTCGGACCCTCTTGATCCTGCGGCGCTCGCTCGCGGCCCAGGGGATCGAGGTGCGCCTGGAGACGGCGGCCGAGTCCTTTGCGAGGAGCGCGGACGGAGCCCTCGTCCGCACCCGCGGAGGGGAATCCCTCGCCGCGGACCGCGTTCTCCTCGCCGTCGGCCGCCGGCCGAACTCCTCGGGGATCGGACTAGAGACGGTCGGCGTCGAACCGGACCGCCGCGGGTTCGTCCCCGTCGACGAGCACCTCGAGACGCCTGCGCCGGGGATCTACGCGATCGGCGACCTCGTCCCTGGTCCGATGCTCGCCCACAAGGCCTCGGCAGAGGCCGTGAAGCTCGCCGCCCATTTCGTAGGGGAGGAGGTCCCCCTCGACTACGGGACGATCCCGCAGGCCGTCTTCACCGACCCGGAGGTGGCGTGTGTCGGCCTCTCCGAGGGGCGGGCGAAGGAGGCGGGAGTGGACGTCGTAGTCGGCCGTTTCCCCTACGCCGGCCTCGGCAAGGCACAGGGGATGGCTGAGCCGGAGGGATTCTTTCAGGTCGTCGCCGAGAGGAAGACGGGCCGACTCCTCGGTGCGCAGATCGTCGGGACCGAGGCCTCCGACCTCATCTCCGAGGCGGCCGTGGCGGTCCAGAACAGCCTTTCCCTCACATCGATCGCCGACGCCGTGCACCCACACCCGACCCTCTCCGAGGGGCTAAAGGAGGCGGCGGAGAACGCCCTCGGTCGCGCGATCCACACGGCGAACCGCTGACGGATCCCATCAGCGAGAGAATCAGTCGCCTGCGGCCTCTGCCCGGACGAGCTCCTCCTTTGCTCCCTTCCCCGTTGTGCGGCCCTCTTCCAGGCGCACGATCGCTGGGACGAAGAAGGCACCGATCCCCATGAGGAGCATCATCGTGCCGGCGACGAGGTACCAGAACTGGATCCCAAGGAGGTCGGCGAGCGGACCGGCGACGGCAAGGCTCAAGGGGGAGATCGCGGTGACGAGGCTCGCGACCAGGGTGAAGACGCGCCCCTGCATGCGCGGCTCGACCTGCGACTGGAGAAGGGCGTACAGGGGAGCGTTCGCCATCGAGTTCATCACCCCGACGAAGAAGAGCCCGCCGATCGCGATCCAAAGGCCCCTCTCAGGGATGAGCCCGACGGCAAGGACGCCCAGGCCCATTCCGACGATCCCGAGGAGCGAAGTCACGATCCGTCGGCGGAACCCGCCCCAGAGGCTCAAGCCCAGGCCGCCGACGACAATCCCCGCCCCGACGGAGGAGTTCAGGTAACCAAGCTCGAGCGCCTCCCCGTGCAGGTGCTTGGTCACAAGGAGCGGGAGGAGGGAGAAGGCCGGGTTGACGGCGAAGTTGATCAGCATCGCCATGAGGAGGACGAAGAGGAGCCCAGGCCAGGCGAAGACGTAGCGGAACCCCTCCTGCATCTCGCCGACGAAGGACGCCTTCGTCACCCCGGCCGCGCGGAGGGGTTCGGGCTGCGGGATCGGGATGAAGAAGAGAGGGAGGATGGCGATCCCTGCGGTCGCGACGTCGATCGCGAGGATCCCGTGCATAGGAAGAAGCGCGAGGAGGACCTCGCCCAAGGGCGGGGCGACGATGTT
>CAYHEK010000115.1:0-3512 GCA_964355545.1 uncultured Thermotogae bacterium
GGGTCTACGCGGCGAACCGCGCGTGGTGGGGTCGGGGAGGACGCCTTTCTTTTGGCCTTGCGCGAAGGCCAAGGACGGTGTGCGAGGCGGACGAGCCGAGCGAAGCCGCGGGGAGGGACTCCAAAGCGAGAAGCCGAGTCACCAAGGAAGCTCGTTCTGGAGCTTCTCGAGCGGCGTGGGGGTATGCCCGCGCGGGACGTGCGATCCCGCGCTTGCCCTGGCGAGCGGGTCTCGGTCGTCCTCTAGAGCGGGTGTGCGCTGCTCCCGCGGCTCGTTTGAGCCGTGGCGAACCATCCTCAAGAAGCCACCTCTCGCATCCATCGCAGTCCTACGATATCCACAAGGACCGCAAGACCATCCCCCGTGTGACCAAAGATGGGGGGACGTCCATCCCTTCTTCGTGGGGGAGGAAGGTCCGATTGGCCGGTTCTCGGGAGAGCCTTCCGTGGCGGAGGGCTTCGACAAGGTCCTTGAGAGAGGGCACGGCGCCCTCAGGACCTCCGTCCCTTGAGCGCCGGTGCAAAACCTTCCCGGCCGAGCCAGGCGGCTACCTCTTTAGTTCTTGCGCTCCTCGTGCTTGAGGTACTCAAGGATCGCGTCGACGACGAGGTAGTTCACCGAGCGGTCGCGCTTCTCGGAGAGCCGGATCAAGCGTTCGACCGGCCGCTCTTCCATCTTCTTCTGGGGAACGTAGATAGAGAGCTTATCCAGGATCTCCTTCTTCGCCATAGGATTCACCTCCTCATCTAGCTGCTTAGGGGATGGTTCTGTAGCTTATCGGACGGCGGTGAACGTCTTGTGAAGAGGATGTGAAGCGATGATGGGCGTTCGTACCCCTACGAGTGGAGCAGCCGAAGCCCACCGACCGCTGCTCCGAGGAGGACGACCGCCCAGGCGGGGACGCGGCCCCAGGCGAGGAGCGCGAGCGCCGCTGGGAAGAGGAGGCTCGTCCCCACGTCCCACGGAAGGTCGAGGGCGATCTTCACTGCCACTCCCAGGATGATCCCAACGACCGCGGCCGAGACTCCGGCGAGAACCTCCCGCGCCCAGGCCCACTGGCGGATGCGCTCGAAGTTCGGGGCGAGGATGGACATGAGGAAGAAGGAAGGGAGGAAGACACCGAGGGTGGCGACCGCGGCACCGGCCGGGCCAAAGAGTAGCCAGCCGATGAAGGTCGCGGAAGAAAGGACAGGGCCCGGGGTCATCTGCCCGACTGCGATCGCGTCCAAGAGCTCCCCTCGGGTGAGCCAGCCCAGATGGACGACCTCCTTCTCGATGAAGGCGTAGAGGACCATCCCGCTCCCAAAGAGGAGAGAGCCAACCTTGAGGAAGAAGAGCCCCACCGCGGCGAGTCCTGGCCGCGCGCCGCCCTCTGCTAGAGCGGGAAGTCCGACGAGGAAGAGGAGGGGCGCTCCTCCCCGGCGGTGCCACGAGCGAAGGGCGGCGGCCGCGCCAGCCGCGAGGAGGATCCAGACTGGGTTTACTCCGAGGAGCTCGCCGGCGAGGCCGGCCGCTCCCCACAGGATGAAGCTAAAGTCGCGGATCGCTGCTCGTCCCAGGCGCCAAGTGGCAGCCAAGATGATCCCCAGGACCACGGGGTGGATCCCGGTGCGGAAGAGATCCTCGAGTTGGGGAAGGGCTCCGTAACGCGCGTACGCCCAGGCGAGGAGGGCCGAGAGGAGGGCTCCAGGAAGGATGAAGGCCCAGCCGGCGAGGAGGAGCCCGGCCCAGCCGGCGCGGAGGTACCCGAACTGGATTGCCATCTCGGTCGCGTTCGGCCCAGGGATGAGGTTGGTGAGGGCAACCATGTCCAGGAAGTACTCGCGCGATACCCACGTCCGCGTCCTCACCGCCTCGTGCTCCATGAGGGCGATGTGTCCCGCCGGCCCTCCGAAGCTCGTAAGGCCCAGGCGCCCCATGACGCCGACGACCTCGAGCAGCCGCCCTCTTTTACCAAAGGCCTTGGGTGGATCGGAAGGGTTCACTCGTCGTGTCGGCCGCACGCGAGTGAGGATACCCGGTGGCCGTGCTACTGTGAAGGAGAAATCGCCGAATGAAACCAGGCGACGACCGCGCCTCACGATGCCCTCTCTGAAAAGCGCGCGGCTCCCTCCCCCGCGGGCCCGGAGTTCTTTCCCCTGATTGCCCTACTCTCCCTTACCCCTCGTCTTTTTCTCCCGCAGGGCGAAGGAGCCGCATGACGTATGGAGGTAGTCAGTTCACCTTAGCACAGGGAAGGCCCGGGAGTCAAGTCTCTTGTCTGTGAATCGGTTCGCCTCGTGCCGGGGAGCCAGGATTGACTCTCCCCGCCCGTTCGGTGTACGGTAAGAGGACTTTCGGAATCGACAGGGGAAGAGAGAGGAGGGCGGGCCGCGCGGCCTTCGGCCGGAGCGAGCGGAACATTCCAGGGTGGGTCCCTGTCAAGGAGGTGTTCCACGATGGAGAACGACACTACCTGGTTGTGGCTCCTCGGGCTCGTGGCGGTCGGAGCGGTTGTCTTCCTCCTCCTGGGGGCGACACCGGAGGTCCCCCCTGCGGAGCCTGTCTCCCAGATTCCTACGACTTCTGCGGTCGGTGAGCCGCCGTCTTCCGCAAAGGCCGCGCTCCCTCCGTCCGTCGAGGCGGGGCGAGACCTCACCCTCGACGAGCGAGAGAGCGTCCGGCTCGCGGGCGAAGGGAGCGATGTCGCCGGCGGAGCGGTTACCTACCACTGGACCGCCGCAGGGGGGCGGGGGTACTTCGATGACTCTAGCGCCCCAACCCCGATCTACACGGCTCCCTCGATCTGCGGCTGCGAGGAGTGCATCGCCCTCACGCTCGTGGTGGCGAACGACCGCGGCCAGAGCGCGACGGACCACCTATTCGTGCGAGTGCGCGGCGATCCGCTCGCCTGCTCTTCGCCGCTCGAGGCCCCGTGTTTCCCCGCGAAGAGGCCGTGTGGGGCCCCGTGCGAGCGTCCCGCCCCGCCGCCCTGTGGGCCGGCGCCCTGCGGGTGTGAGCCGCCCTGCCCGGCGGTGACCCCACCCTGCGCCCCGCCGGTGCACCCCTGCGACCGGCCTTGCGTCCAAGAGGTGAAGGCGCCGGAGCCGTGCGCTCCTATGGCGGTCCCCGTCCCGTGCGGGCCCTGCGCGCAGGCTCCCGTCGATCCCTGGCCGTGCGACCGCCCCCCGTGCGAGAGAGCGTGGGACGTCCCGTGGTACATCGTTCCGCCTGAGCCCTCTTCCCCAGGATCCCTCCCCACGCCGCTCATCGCGCGGCACTACGCCAAAACGGTGGAGGAGGGAGGAACGGTTCCGTTGCGCGGCGCGATTGCCGGTCCCGGTTGCGAGGTCGCCTATTTCCGCTGGACGGCCGACAAGGGCTGGTTCGAGAACCCCGAGTCGCTTGACCCGATCTGGCATGCGCCGCTCGTCGACTCCCTCGGGGGCGAAGAGGCCTGCATCACGCTCTCCATTGCGGATAGCCGTGGTGGGAGAGGGTACGACCAGATCCGCATCCACGTCGTGAATGTC
>CAYHEK010000116.1:0-3508 GCA_964355545.1 uncultured Thermotogae bacterium
TACGCCCGAGAGGATTTGAACCTCTGGCCTCTGCCTCCGCAGGGCAGCGCTCTGTCCCCTGAGCTACGGGCGCAAGGGCGGAGGGACGGGGACTCGAACCCCGAGGCCCTTTCGGGCTTACCGCTTTTCGAGAGCGGCTCCTTGCCATTCGGTCATCCCTCCACATGGCACATAGTAGAGCCTTCGGCGCGCCCCCGCAAAGCCCAAATCGGGGTCAGATCTTGATATGCAAGTTTTCGCCGCTCCCGCTCTTGCCGGATCATCTTGTTCACGGTCGAGTAGTGCAGCCTAAGGTGCTCCCCGACCTCCCTCAGGGTGTAGCGTGCACGGCGTAGGCCGTGTACGCCCGCTCTCTCTTCTCCTCCTTCGCTTTGGGTTCCCTGGAACAGGTCTCGCAGGACCGTCTTGGCGTACTCGACGCGCGGAGGTCGCGCCATGGGGAGAGTCTAGCGCAGTGAAGCTGTCAGGTCAAGATCTGACCCCTAGAGCCGCCTCTCGGACCGTGAGCTGGTAGGTCCCGTTTCCCGCCTCGCCGCGCGTCACCACGATGCGGATCTCCGCGTAACGGTCCGGGTTCTCGATGCGCACCGTCTCGCCCGGGGCGAGGCGCCAGACGCTGTACTCGGCCCCCCTGCGGCCGGCGACATTGACGCGGAACTCGGTCCCCGCGCCTCCGGAGAAGGAGATCTCCAGGGGCCGATCGGCGCTCGCCACGAGGTGAAGGAGGTCGATCCCGTAGGCGTGCGCGACGCGCAGGGGCGCGTCCAGCGGGTCCTCGGCGAACTCGGGGGCGTACGGGGCCTCGGTCTTCGAGTTGACGCGGTCGATCAGGAGGTCTTCGCCGCTCCAGGTACCCTGGTAGACCGGCGGCGGGAGTTCCGCCCACCCCTTTCCCCGCTGGCTCTTCGCTTCCGTGTCGGCGATGGGGAAGAGCGTCCGGATCCGGTCTGCGTCCGGGACCGCTTCGGTGGCGAGGGCGACCGAGAACTCCTCCCACAGGTCGAGGAAGGAGAGGCCCTCGCCCTGGAAGGCAGCGTCGACGGCGTAGCGGCCGTCGAACTCAGTGCTCGCAGTCATCACGCGGCGGATCGCCTCCGCCCCGCCGTGGCGTGCGGTGACGAAGACCCAGAAGATCCCGGCGTCGTAGGTGCGGTGGAAGAAGGAGAGCGAGTCCGGCCCGAGGAGAAAGTCGAGAGATGGGTCGAGGTAGTCGTTCGCCTGAGGCGCCACCTCCTCTTGAGCCCAGGTGGCCAGGGCCTCCACAAAGGAAAGGTCGCTCATGTCATTCTTTCCTGCCTGGGCGAGCGTGTCTTGGATCACGTGGAAGAGCTCGTGCGCCGCCGTGCTCGCGAGCGCGTCCTCGAGGGAGCAGGGGACGGTGAGCTCAGCGAGGGTTTCCTCCATCGTCGTCTGGGTCGCCATCTCGATCACCGGGTGCGGCTCGCCCGTAGAGTCGTAGGTGATGTACTCCGCCCCCATCTCCCCGCCCTCCTTGGCGACGATGTTCGTCTCGATCGGCCCCGCGGGGGCCGAGAACCCGTCTGCGACGATGAGGACCTGGTAGGCCGCCTCGAGGGCGTCGCGGACCCAGCCCGCGTACTCCGAGGTGACGGCGTCCGCGCCACCTCCGACCGTGTACGTGAGGAGAAAGTGCGCGGAGGAAAGCTGCCGGACGTAGTCCGCTCTCCCGAGGAGACCTGGGAAAGAGGCGAGCGCGAGGGCGAAGGCCGCGACAAGAAGAGCTTGGCCAAAAGGCTTCCTGGTCCAATCGGTCCAGGGCATCCCTTCTCCTTTCGGGAGAGTCCGAATCGGCTCGTCAGTCCGCGTCCCTGCGGATCGCCTTAGCCGCCGCTCGATCCGAGGGCGAAGTAGGCGAGGGCGACGATCCCGGCCAGGATGAGAAGGCCGAGCCACCACGGGAAGGCCTCTTGTGTCTCCGCCGGCGGGATGGTGGGGTAGAGCTCTTCCCAGGTCGTCGGGGTGGTCGACGGGGTGAGCCCGGTCTCCTCTTCGCCGGCAGCCTCCTCGGCCAAGGTCGGCTCGGTGGCTGTGATTATGGACGCCACGGAGAGGAACTGATCCCCCAGCCACTCGTGCGGCACGGGATGGATCGTGCTTCCGGAGAGGGCGATCGCGCGCAGCGAGGCAGTGGGGAGAGTCACGCTCTCATCTCTGTGACGAAGCGTGAGGGTCTCGCCGATGCCGCGGAAGGCGGAGAACGGACCGATGTAGACGCGGTCCTTCGTCTCCACGACGACGCGCGGGAAGTCGATCGTGATCTGGCGGATCGCCGAGAGCGGGATGTCGAACGCCTGGTCCGGAGCGACCGAGGGAGCGAACGAGCGGACGTCGAGGCGCACGGTGGGCATGATCCCGCCGAGGTTGCCCTCCAAGGTCCGCCCGTCGTTCACGAGGACCTGCGCCTCTCCGGCGCTCGTCTGCCCGGCCGTGGGGAGCGAGAGGGCCGAGGCCAAGAAGAAAAGGAAGAGAACGACCGACCGACGCTTCCACGAGACTGCGGCCATGGCCACACCTCCCTGAGATTCCATTCTCTCGAAGACAACCCGCCTTGTCAAGCCAGAATAGGGGTCAGATCTTGATCTGCAAGTTTTCTCGCCGCTCCCCCTCCCGGCGAACCATCTTGCTCACTGTCGAGTAGTGCAGCCCAAGGTGCTCTCCGATCTCCCTCAGGGTGTAGCTGTGGACGGCGTAGGCGGCGCAAGCCTTTTCTCCCCTCTCCTTCTTGCTTTTGGTTCCCTTGAAAAGGTCTTGCAGCGACGGCCGGCTAGCCAGCCGCTCGCGAACGGGGATCTCCTTCGCCTGCTCGCTCTTTGTAAGACGCGGCTTCACCGATTCCACGAACGCCTCGTCGCCCAGGATCACGCCACCGTGGAGGTTTTCCCACACCGTCCGCCCGCCCCCCTCCGCCACGAACCTTCGGTAGTGTTCCTGCGCCTGTCGCCGGCGCGCCCCGAACTGAGCGAGGATCCAATCCGTCGTTAGGAAGCCAGGAGGAGGCGTCTCCCCAGCCGTTGCTCGATAGCTCGACCACTCCCAGTCTTCTGGGTGCTTCACCGCACCAGCTCGCACCGGGTTCAACACCACGTAACGGGCGAGTTCGAGGAGGTATGCGTCCCGATCCACAAGGATCGACTTGAACCGGCCTTGGAGGACGTGCCCCATCTGTCCGTGGCGGCGGTTGAAGCGTTGGGTGTAGAGCCCGTTCAGCTGCCGCATCCCCTGCGACAGGTTCGCCTCGGGCGTCTCCAGGAGAAGGTGGTAGTGGTTGTCCATCAGGCAGTACGCGTGGCAGAGCCAGCCGTGACGCGAGACGACAAGCCCGAAGGTTGACAGGAACGCCTCCCGATCCTCGTCGGCGAGGAAGATCGCTTGGCCGGCGTTCCCGCGCGACGTGACGTGATAGACCGCCCCGGGATACTCGACTCGCAAAGGTCGCGCCATGGCCAGAGTCTAGCACAGAGATGCCGTCAAGTCAAGATCTGACCCC
>CAYHEK010000117.1:0-3467 GCA_964355545.1 uncultured Thermotogae bacterium
GGTGAGCGTCCCGGTCTTGTCGACGCACAGGACGGTCGCCGAGCCGAGCGTCTCGACGGCAGGCATGCGGCGCGTAAGGACCTGCTCCTGGGAGATCCGCCACGCTCCGAGGGCGAGGAAGATCGTGAGGACGACGGGGAACTCCTCCGGGAGAGTGGCCATGGCGAGCGTGATCCCAGCGAGGAGCCCGTTCAGCCAGTCGCTACGGGTGAGCCCGTACACGACCACCATCACGAGACACAGGGCCGCTCCGAGGAGGGCGAGGTTGCGCACGAGCCGCCGCGTCTCCACTTGCAGGGGCGTCGTCTCTTGCTCGAGAGTCTCGAGAGCGCGGCCGATCTTCCCCATCTCGGTCGCAAGTCCGGTCGCCTGGACCTCGGCGACCCCGCGGCCCTGCACGACGAGCGTCCCGGAGTACACGAACGGGAGGTCATCCCCTCCCGGCCGCCTGTCCTGGGTCTTGCCATCCCAAGGGACTTTCCGCACGGGAACGGATTCCCCGGTCAGGAGAGACTCGTCGACGGAGAGGCTCGACGTGCAAAGGATGGCGGCGTCGGCAGGCACGCGGTCCCCTTCCGCCAGAATAAGGACATCTCCCCGGACGACCTCCCGGCCAGCGATCCGCTTCTGCTCCCCACCCCGGATGACGAGAGCACGGGGACTCGACAGGTCTCGGAGCGCCTCGAGGGCACGCTCGGTCTTTCGTTCTTGGTACAGGGTGATCCCCATGACGACGAAGACGAATCCGAGGAGCATGAGCGCCTCTTGTACGTCGCCGAGGATGAGGTAGAGCCCGCCACCGGCGACGAGGAGGAGGAGCATCGGCTCACGCACGACCTCAAGCGCGATCGCGAGGATGTGGCGGCGAGTGGTCGCCGGGAGCTCGTTTGGCCCCTCACCCCTCAGTCGCGCCGCGGCCTCCTCTTCCGAGAGGCCCACGACGCGCGCAAGATCGAAGTCGCTTGCCACCATACCCCCTTCGCAGACCGAAACCACGGGAATGGTACTAGGAGCAGGTGGTCACCCCAAGCGATCGCGGCCGGCGGTTTGAACTCCAGGGCCTCGCGTGCTAGTAGAGAGGGGCTTTATCCTGTACCTTCTCTTGCGAGGTGAGCACGATGGATGACGAGACGATGGGGCTTGTGATCGCGGTCGCCATCGGCCTGGCGATCGTTGTGGCACTCTTTCTGTTCATCATCCCCGAGCCGGGGGAGACGGCAGTGATCGCGACCGAGCGGCTCGACGTCGCGGTCCTTTCTTTCAGCAACAGTTCCGCGTGGTCGGGGGCGGGGGAGACGGTGCGGACCCGGATCGAGACGAGGCTCGTCAACGCGGAAGGAATCACCGTCTTTTCCCGCGTCCGTCTGGACGCCCTCCTCACCGAACAGGCCCTCGGCCAGGCGGGGCTCCTCGATCCGGCGACCGCGGCGCGGATCGGGTCCCTGACTGGGGTGAGCAAGCTCGTCACCGGCTCGGTGTACGGGGTTGAGACCCGCTCCGAGGCAGTCACGATCTGCGAGGAATGGAAGGGCGGCACGTGCACGCGCTCTGTCCCAGGGACGCGCTACACGGTGAGGGTCCTCGCTCAGGTCGAGGTGTTGAACGCCCAGACCGGCCGGATCGAGCAGGCGCACGACGAGGAGGGGACGGCGAGTGCGACCGTCAAGCAAGGGGAGGCGTTCGCCGGCTACGAGGGTCTGATCGCCTCCTCGGCCGACGAGATCGCCTCCGACGTCGCCTCCTTCCTGACCATGACCTACACCCGCGAGGTCCGCTACGGCCTGTACACGGGGTACACGACGAAGAGGGACGGGTACATCGGCGAAGGGGAGACGACGCGCTTCCACCGCTCGGACGGGGAGGCGTACCTCGTCGTCCACTTCACCCGCGTGCGCGACGAGGAGCCTTTCTCACTCTCTTGGGTAGACTCGGGAGGGAACGCCGTCGGGACGGAGGAGGACGTCGTGACGAGCGGCGACTGGCGCCTGTACCGGCTGGACCTCGCCAGTCTTCCCCTCGGCCGCTTCACCGTGCGCGGGACGCTCGGCGGGGTCGAGGCGTTCGCGAAGGCGTTCGTCCTCGGCTCCTAGCGAAGGCGGAGGGCGAGGAGAAGCTTTCGCAAGGAGCGTTGGTTTGAGGTCCTTGCGCGGGGATTCTCCCTCCAAGATGCGATCCAGGGGGTGAGCGATGCAGGTCATCGACTTGACCGAGGAGCACCGGCCTCTCTACTTCGTGTGCCTTGAGGACTGGTCCCCCGAGCTCGCCGAGGCCGGGAACCACAAGGCGGCCTGGTACGAGCGGATGAAGGGAGAGGGCCTTCGGGTGAAGCTCGCCCTCGACGACCAAGGCGAGGTGGGCGGGATGATCCACTACGCCCCGATCGAGGCGACGTTCGTTCAAGGGAAGGACCTCTACTTCATCTACTGCATCTGGGTCCACGGGTACACGAAGGGGCGCGGGAACTTCCAGGGGAAGGGGATGGGGAAGGCCCTCCTCAAAGCAGCGGAGGAGGATGCCCGGAGCCGCGGTGCGAACGGGATGGCCGCCTGGGGCCTCGCCCTCCCCTTCTGGATGCGTGCCTCCTGGTTCCGAAAGCAGGGGTACCGGATGGCTGACCGCCTCGGGGGGTTCCAGATCCTTCTCTGGAAGCCTTTCTCCGCGGACGCCGTCCCGCCGCGCTTCCTTCGGCCGGCGAAGCGTCCGGAGCCGATTCCAGGGAAGGTGGCCGTGACCGCCCTCGTCAACGGGTGGTGTTCGGCTCAGAGCATCACCTGTGAGAGGGCAAGACGCGCCGCGGCCGAATTCGGGGACGAGGTCGTCTTCCGCGAGATCGACACGACGGAGCGAGAGACGCTCCTTGAGTGGGGGCAGCCGGACGCCCTGTTCATCGACAAAAAGAGCGTTCGAACCGGCCCTCCTCCCTCCTTCGAGGTGATCCGGCGGAAGATCGCCCGCCGGGCGCGGCGCCTGCGGAGGTAAACGGCCTGAACTCGTGTCGTAGGGAGACAACCCGCTTGTCGGGCCCTGTGCCATTTTGTTAGACTCCAAGGGAACGGAGATCGAGAGGAGGAGGGATGGGAGAGAAGTCGATCCTCGTCATCGGGGCCGGGATCGGCGGCCTCGCCGCCGGCTGCTACGCGCGGATGCACGGGTACAAGGCCGCGATCTTTGAGGCGCACAACCAGCCGGGTGGGGTCTGCACGAGCTGGAGACGGAAGGGGTACACCTTCGACGGGTGCATCCACCACCTCGCCGGGTGCAACGACGGGTCGGCGATCGGCCGGATCTGGGAGGATCTCGGTGCCCTCCCGCGGCCGGTCCTCTACCCGGAGGACCTCGTCCGCGTGGAGGGCGTGGACGGAAAGGCGGTCACGGTCTACACGGACCTCGAGCGCCTGGAGGAGGAGCTTGGATGCTCGGGCAGTGGGTCGGGGGCGCCGGCCTTCCGGGTTGCGCGGTGATGGGGA
>CAYHEK010000118.1:0-3463 GCA_964355545.1 uncultured Thermotogae bacterium
AGGAGTCACGGGACTGGTACGCCTACTGGCGCGACCGGCGCTTCCGGTGGTACACCTCACTCGGCCTCCAAAGTGAGAAGCTCCGCCTGCGCGACCACGGGAAGGAGGAGCTCAGCCACTACAGCTGCGGCACGGCGGACATCGAGTACGCCTTCCCGTTCCTCGAGGAGGGGGAGTTCGGAGAGCTTGAGGGGATCGCGCACCGGGGTGACTTCGACCTCAAGAGCCACATGGAGGGGAAGCTCGTCCGCCAGGGAGAGGGGTTCGCGGTCGAGCTCGGCCCGGACGGGAAGCCCCGCCACCCGGGGAGCGGGAAGGACCTCGCCTACTTCGACGAGGAGACGAAGGAGCGCATCGTCCCGCACGTGATCGAGCCCTCGGGCGGGGTCGATCGGGCGGCGCTCGCCTTCCTCTGCGAGGCGTACAGCGAGGACGTCGTCCCCGACGAGAAGGGCGTCCCCCAGGAGCGCGTCGTCCTGCGGCTCCATCCTCGTCTTGCGCCGGTGAAGGCCGCGGTCTTCCCGCTCGTCAAGCGGGACGGGATGCCGGAGCTCGCGGCGGAGATCTACCGCGACCTCAAGCGCCACTGGAACGTCTTCTACGACGAGAAGGGCTCGATCGGCCGACGCTACCGCCGGCAGGACGAGTCGGGGACGCCGTTCTGCATCACGGTCGACAGCCTCTCCCTCGCCGACGGGACCGTGACCGTGCGCGACCGCGACTCGACGAAGCAGGACCGCGTGGCGGCGAAGGAGCTCGTGGGGGTCCTGCGGGAGCGGCTTGCCTAGGGCCCGCCCTTCCTCGCCACCGCCCTGCACGGGGAAAGATCCTCTTGGGAAGAGGGCCGTGAGGGAGACGACGAGGCTCAGTTACCCGCCGGCCGAGCGCGGCGATCAGGTGGACCTCCTTCACGGCGTGCGCGTCCACGACCCCTATCGCTGGCTCGAGGAAATCGACTCGCCGGCGACCCGCGCCTGGATCGAGGCGGAGAACGCGCTCACCTTTGGCTATCTGGGCCAGATCCTGGGTCGAGAACGGATCCGCAAGCGGGTGCGCGAGCTGTGGAACTACGAGAAGTACGGCCTTCCCTTCCAGCGCGGAGGGCGGACTTTCTTCACCTACAACGACGGCCTGCAGAACCAAAGCCTTCTCCACGTCATCGATTCTCCGGTGGGAGAGCCGCGCGTCCTTCTCGACCCAAATGACCTCTCCCCCGACGGGACGGTCGCCCTCACCGGAACCGTCCTCAGCGAGGACGGGACCCTCCTCGCCTACGGCCTCTCCGCCGCCGGTTCGGACTGGCAGGAGTGGCGGGTGCGCGAGGTCTCAAGCGGCCGCGACCGCGAGGATCACCTGAAGTGGGTCAAGTTCACCACGATCGCCTGGACCCACGACCAGGTGGGCTTCTTCTACAGCCGCTACGCGGAGCCGGAGGAGGGAGGGACCTACAAGGCGAGGACGCAATGCCAGAGGCTCTACTACCACCGCCTCGGCGCGCCCCAGGAGGAGGACGATCTCGTCTACGAGCGGCCGGACGAGCCGGAGTGGGGGTGGAGCACTCGTCTTTCCGACGAGGGCCGCTACCTCGTGATCACGGTCTGGAAGGGGACGCACCGCGAGAACGGCGTCTTCGTGAAAGACCTCGCTCGGGAGACGAGCGCGGTCGTCGAGCTTCTCGCCGAATTCGACGCAGGCTACACCTTCATCGGAAACGATGGATCTGTCTTCTACTTCCTGAGCGACCTCGACGCGCCGATGGGGCGAGTGATCGCGATCGACCTCTGCCGGCCGGAGCGTCGGCACTGGAGGGAGACGATCCCGGAGTCGGACGATTCCCTTCAGGCGGCGAGCCTGATCCAGGACCGCTTCTTCGGTCTCTATTTGCACAATGCCAAAAGTCGCGTGCGCACCTTCGACCGCTCCGGTGAGCCGGCGGGCGAGGTCGAGCTCCCCGGCATGGGGACGGTGATGGGGTTCGCCGGCCGCCGGGCCGATCGCGAGGCCTTCTACTTCTTCACCGACTTCGTGACGCCGGGGACCGTCTATCGCTACGACCTCGAGACGGGGCAAAGCGAGGTCTTCCGCGAGCCGAAGGTCCTCTTCGACCCGGCGGAGTACGTGACGGAGCAGGTCGCCTATCCGAGTAAGGACGGGACGGAGGTCTCCCTCTTCCTCTCCCACAAGAAAGGCCTCAAGAAGGACGGAGAGACCCCGACCTGCCTCTACGGCTACGGCGGATTCAACGTTCCGCTCACCCCTTTCTTCTCGCTCGAGCACCTCCTGTGGATGGAGATGGGCGGGATCTACGCCCAGGCAAACCTGCGCGGCGGCGGAGAGCGCGGGAAGGCCTGGCACGAGGCAGGGACGAAGGAGAAGAAGCAGAACGTCTTCGATGACTTCATCGCCGCCGCGGAGTGGCTCATCGCGAGCGGCTACACGAAGCCAGAGAGGCTCGCCATCGCCGGCCGGAGTAACGGCGGCCTCCTCGTCGGCGCCTGTCTCACCCAGAGGCCGGACCTCTTCGGCGCGTGCCTCATCGGAGTCGGGGTCCTCGATATGCTTCGCTTTCACACGTTCACGATCGGCTGGGCGTGGACCTCCGACTACGGCTCGCCCGACGATCCGCGCGAGTTTGGGGCTCTCCTCAACTACTCTCCCTACCACAACATCCGGCCGGGGACGGCCTACCCCGCGGCACTGATCACGACTGGAGATCACGACGACCGCGTCTTCCCGGCGCACAGCTTCAAGTTCGCTGGGGCCCTCCAGGCGGCACAAGGAGGGAATGCCCCGATCCTCATCCGGATCGATACCAAGGCTGGGCACGGCCTGGGGAAGCCGACGGAGAAGCTGATTGAGGAGGCCGTCGACGACTGCACCTTCCTCGCCTCGGTTCTCGGAATGAACGGGGTCCGCGAGGAGGGAGGCTCGTCTTCTAGCACTCGCTTGCGCCCCTCAAACTAGGGATCCTCCCCCCGCGTTCTACGCCGCCAAGGGGCTTCTTTTGAGGCACGGCGACGGTTCGGCCAGGTATCCCGGCCACTCGAGTGACGAATGTCTGCCTCGATTTTCAACTCCACCTGCCTTCGACCTTTGCTCGTCTCCCGTCTTTGCCACGGGTGGCAGACCGGCCTCTTGGCCGCCCGTTCCCCAACTTCGTATATTTGAATATCTAGGTCCGCCCCCTCTTGACCCGGCGGGGGTGTCTCCCTATCCTTCTCCTTGGGTTAGCTCGAGCAGTAAAAGCGGCGTATGGAATTGTGTTTTCGTAATATCGTGTAGTACGGCGTTAGCTTGGTCGTCGGCTAGAGAACGTGAAAGACAACGAGGTCATCGATCGGAATCTCCTTCAAGCCCTGGCTATCCTCGCCAAGGTCAATCAGCGCTCGCTCGTGGATGAGCTGAACACCGCCGTCGCGTCCTACGTCGCTGAGGAGTTGCCGCGCAAGCTCGGCGAGGAGGG
>CAYHEK010000119.1:0-3451 GCA_964355545.1 uncultured Thermotogae bacterium
CCGCAACGGCAAAGACACTTTCCCGCTCGGCTCGCGCCGAACAGGAACTCAAGGTGGTGGACACGCAGGCCGGTCTCTCTCACCCGCTCCGGGAGGGCGGCGAGCCGCCGGACGAGGTCGGTGAGCCTCCCGGTCGGATCGCAGAGGACCTCGGCGTGCTGGTACGGGTAAGTGGTGTGCTCGAGGTCGAGCGTCCAGAGGATACGACGCAGGGTGGGTGGTGCAGGACTCGAACCTGCGGCCTCATGCACGTCAAGCAGGCGCTCTCCCAACTGAGCTAACCACCCATTGATCTTGAGAGAGGCGGGGAGCGGATTCGAACCGCTGCGTGAGGGATTTGCAGTCCCTTGCCTTGCCGCTTGGCTACCCCGCCGGGCAAGGGCGATTATAGGAAGCTAAAGAAGGCCCGTCAATCGTTCCGCGCAGCCGAGCCCGCTCCTAATGACGCAGGGCAAGGAGGTAGGTGAAGTCGACCCCGTCGTCGTCTGTCTCCATCCTCGCTCCGAGTTCCTCCGCGCAGCGCCGGGCGAGCTCCTGTGGGACGGTGGTGAAGGCAAGCCCTTTCTTCCGGCCGCTCGCGAGATGGGAGAGGACGATCCCCGCGCGGCAGGCAGCGAAGGCCCGCGCGATGATCTCCATCATCGTCCGCATCGGGTCCTCCCCGATCGGGTAGCCGAGGACGGAGAGGATGTAGCCGGTGTCGAAGCACCCCTCCTCGAGCGGCTCGGCGAGGATGTCCCGCCGCTCGAAGCGGTCCCCGTGGCGGCGGCGCGCCTCGGCGACCATCCGGCCGCTCACGTCGATCCCACGGTAGTCCTCGTAGGGAAATCCCCTCTCGTCCAGGTAGGCCTTGAGGTGGCCGAGGCCGCAGCCCAGGTCAAGGATGCGCCCCCGCGGGGGGAGGAGGCGGGTCGCGCGCTCGAAGAGGCACCGCTGCGCCTCTTCTTTTGAGTACTCGAGGATCATCATGTCCTCCCCGGCAAAGACCGTCTGGCGGACGTCGTAGAACGCCGCGCAGGAGGAAACGTCGGGGAAGCCGGATGGGGTGTAGAGGAACATCCGGCGCCGGAGGCGCCTAGGAAGAAGGCGGAACAGATCCACGGCGGGGCTCCTCCGGCGAGTCTCCCTTCCTCGATCGGGCGAGGACCTCCTCGATCGGGCCGACCATGTAGAAGGCCTGCTCCGGGACGTCGTCGAGCTTTCCGTCGACGATCAGCCCGAACCCGCGGATCGTGTCCTCGAGCTTCACGTGGACCCCGGGGCGGTTCGTAAAGTTCTCCGCCACGTAGAAGGGCTGGCTCATGAAGCGCTGCACCTTCCGCGCGCGGCGCACGACGCGCTTGTCCTCCTCGGAGAGCTCGTCCATCCCCATGATGGCGATGATGTCGCGCAGGTCCTTGTAGCGCTGCAGGATCTCGAGGGTCCGCTGCGCCACGCGGTAGTGCTCGCTCGTGACGACACCCGGCGCGAGCATGATCGAGTTCGACTGGAGCGGGTCGACCGCTGGGTAGATCCCCTTCTCCACGATCTCGCGCGAGAGAGTGATCGCCGCGTCGAGGTGAGAGAAGACGGTCGCCGGCGCCGGGTCGGTCAGGTCGTCCGCCGGGACGTAGATCGCCTGCACGGAGGTGATCGATCCCCGCTTCGTGGAGGTGATCCGCTCCTGCAGCTCCCCCATCTCCGTGGCCAGGGTCGGCTGGTAGCCGACCTCGGACGGGATGCGGCCGAGGAGCGCGGAGACCTCGCTTCCGGCCTGGGCGAAGCGGAAGATGTTGTCGATGAAGAGGAGGACGTCCTTCCCCTCCTCGTCGCGGAAGTACTCGGCGACGGTGACCCCGGCGAGGCCGACGCGGAAGCGGGCCCCGGGCGGCTCGTTCATCTGGCCGTAGACGAGCGCCGTGTTCTTCAGGACCCCCGCGCGTTTCATCTCGAGGTACAGGTCGTTCCCCTCGCGCGTCCGCTCCCCGACGCCGGCGAAGACGGAGTAGCCAGACTGCTCGTAGGCGATCGAGCGGATGAGCTCCATGATGAGGACGGTCTTCCCCACGCCGGCCCCTCCGAAGAGGCCGATCTTCCCGCCCTTGGGGAACGGCGCGACAAGGTCGATCACCTTGATCCGCGTCTCGAAGATCTCGGTCTTCGTCTCCTGGTCGAGGAGCGACGGCGCGTTGCGGTGAATGGAATAGCGCTTCTTCGTCTTTAGGGGTGGAAGCTCGTCGATCGGGTCGCCCGTCAGGTTGATCATCCGGCCGAGGGTCTCCGGCCCGACGGGGACCGTGATCGGGCCGGCCGTGTTCTCCACCTCGGTCCCGCGGGAGAGGCCGTCCGTCGAGTCCATGGCGATCGCCCGCACGACGTCGTCCCCCAGGTGTTGGGCCACCTCAAGGATGAGATCGTGCCCTTCCCGTCGGATCCGCAGGGCGTCGTTCACCCGGGGCAGCTTCCCCTTCTCGAAGCGGGCGTCGATGACCGGCCCCTTGATCTCGGTGATCCGCCCGACTCCTTTTTTCTCCTCCGCCATCTCGTTCGTCCTTTCTTCTAGCCTTCCCGCAGGGCCTCCGCCCCACCTATGATGTCGGCGATCTCGCGCGTGATCGACTGCTGCCTGGCCTTGTTAAACGAACGCGTGAGGAGCGTGAGAAGGTCGTCCGCGTTGTCGGTGGCGCTCTTCATCGCCTGGCGGCGGATCGCGTGCTCGCTCGTCTTTGTCTCGAGGAGCGCCCGAAAGACCCTCGCCTCGAGGTAGAGCGGGACCGCGTACTCAAGGACCGCGGCCGGATCCGGCTCGATCAGGTTGAGCCCCTCCTTCCCCTCCACCCGGAGGGGGAGGAGATCCTCCACGACCACCCGTTGCGCGAGATCGGAGACAAACTGCATGTACACGAGGACGACCCGGCCGAGGGTCTTCTCCCGATAGAACGAGATGAGGTCGGAGGCGATCTCGTGCGCCGCTTCAGCAGTTGGCTCCTCGTAGAGGCGGCTGTAGGTCTTGAGGGTCTCCACCGGCCGCCGCGCGAAGTGGACGCGCGCCTTCTCCCCGCCGACGAGGAGCCTCCCCCGCCGGTCGAGGTCCGCGAGGACCTCCTCCCCCTTCCGGTTCAGGTCCCCCTTGAACCGGCCGCACAGGCCGCGGTCGCAGTTGAGGACGAGGACCCCGACGTACGGGGATCCGTTGTCGGCGGTGAGGGGGTGCGTGGGGATCCGCACGACGACCTCGCCGAGGAGGCGCGCGAGGAACAACTCGATCTCCTCCAGGTAAGGGCGTACAGAGACGACACGTCGCTTCATCCGCGTCACCTTGGTCATGGCGATCGCGTTCATCGCCTTGGTGATCTGGCGGATGTTCTCAATGTTCTGGATGCGGCCTTTGATCGCGCGGACGGTTTCGGACATTTAGCCTCGGAAGCGCTCCTTGAACTCGGCGACCGCCTTCTCGAGCCTCGAGCGGATC
>CAYHEK010000120.1:0-3239 GCA_964355545.1 uncultured Thermotogae bacterium
GGCAGAAGGGCGCCTCAAGGAGTACGGCCCCAACGCCCTTCCGGAGACCCCGCCCCCGCCCTTCTGGAAGCAGATCCTCGAGCAGCTCAAGGGGTTCGTCGTCCTCATCTTGCTTGCGGCCACTCTCATCTCCCTCGCCCTCGGAGACTGGATCGAGGCGGGGGTGATCCTCGCCATCGTCGTACTCAACGCGGTGGTCGGCGCCCTACAGAACAGCCGCGCGGAGAAGGCTCTCGCGAGCCTCAAGGAGATGGCGGCTCCCGAGGCGCAGGTGATTCGGGACGGCGCGCGCACCACGATCCTGGCGCGGGACCTCGTGCCGGGCGACGTCGTCCTCCTCGAGGCCGGCTCGATCGTGCCCGCCGACCTACGGCTCGTGGAGGCGGCGGCACTCAAGGTCGACGAATCCTCCCTGACCGGGGAGTCCGTTCCCGTCGAGAAGAGGGCCGAGATCGTCCTCGACCCCGAGGCGCAGGTTGCCGACCGGGTGAACCTGTGTTTCATGGGGACGACCGTGTCCTACGGCCGCGCGAAGGGAGTCGTCGTCGGGACGGGGATCTCCACGGAGCTGGGCGGCATCGCCGAGATGCTCGAGGGGGAGGGAAGAGAGGAGACTCCTCTGCAACGGAAGCTCGAGGAGTTCGGAAAGCTCCTCGGCACGGTGGTCCTCGTCGTCTGCGCGATCGTCTTCGTCGTGAGTCTCGTGCGGGAGCCGGAAATCCAGGTCCTCTTCCGGGAGGGGATCGGTCCGTACCTGCACGCCGCGCGCACGAGCCTCCTCGGCCTCTTCATCATTGCGGTCTCCCTCGCCGTGGCCGCGGTCCCCGAGGGGCTTCCCGCGTTCGTGACCATGACCCTCGCCATCGGCATGCGCGAGATGCTGAAGCGCCACGTCCTCATCCGCCGGCTTCCTTCGGTCGAGACGCTCGGGTCGGCGACGGTGATCTGCACCGACAAGACGGGGACCCTCACGCAGAACCAGATGACCGTCACGGCCGTCTGGGCGGGCGGCGAGCGCTTCGCCGTCACCGGGCAAGGCTACAGTCCGGTCGGAGGGTTCACGTGCGGCGGCCGCGACGTCCGTCCCGGGGAATTTCCCGTCCTCGAGCGAACGCTGTGGGTTGGGCTTCGGTGCAACGACGCGGAGCTGGCTACCACTCCCGCGCCCCGCGTGATCGGAGATCCGACCGAAGGTGCGCTCCTCGTCGCTGCCGCGAAGATGGGCTTGGGACGAGAGTCCTGGGCGGGGCAACGGCGCGTGGCGGAAGTGCCGTTCGACTCGGACCGCAAGCGGATGACGACGATCCATCCGGCCGGGGAGGGGTCGCCGATTGCCGCGGCCGGGGCGAACTACCTTGCCCTGACGAAGGGAGCGGTCGACATCGTGCTCTCCCTGTGCGCGCGGATTGAGGGAGAGGACGGCCCCGAGCCCCTCTCCGAGAAGAGGCGCGTTGAGATTCTGGCTGAGAACGAGCGCCTCGCCGCGCAGGGCCTGCGGGTCTTGGCGACGGCCTGGCGTCCGCTTCCCGACCTGCCCGACGAGGCGACCGCGCAGGTCGTGGAGAAGGGTCTCGTCTTCCTGGGTCTCTTGGGGATGCAGGATCCGCCCCGCCCGGAGGTGGCAGAGGCCGTGGAGACGGCTCGCCAGGCCGGTCTGCGCAGCATCATGATCACCGGGGACCACGTGGCGACCGCGGAGGCGATCGCGCGACAGATCGGGATCCTTCGGCAGGGCGGTCGGATCGTCTCCGGGCAGGAACTCGAGGCGATGACGGACGAGGATCTGGCGGCGCGGATCGACCAGGTCGACGTCTTCGCGCGCGTCTCGCCTCACCACAAGGTGCGCATCGTGGACGCCCTCCGCGCCCAGGGCCACGTGGTGGCCATGACCGGGGACGGGGTGAACGACGCCCCCGCCCTGCGTCACGCCGACATCGGGATCGCCATGGGGATCGCGGGGACCGACGTGGCGAAGCAGAGCGCGGACATGGTCCTGACCGACGACAACTACGCCTCCATCGTCTCCGCCGTGGAGCAGGGACGCGTCATCTACTCGAATATCCGGAAGACCGTCTACTACCTTCTTTCCTGCAACTTTGCCGAGATCGCGATCATCTTCCTCGCGATTCTGGTCGGCTGGAAGTCTCCGCTCACGGCCATCCAGCTTCTGTGGCTGAATCTCCTGACGGACGGAGCCCCGGCTCTCGCCCTGGGCCTTGAGAAGGGTGAGCCGAACGTCATGAGAAGCCCCCCGCGCTCCCCGAGAGAGCGGATCATCAACCGGCGGATGGCCGTCGGCATCGCCTTCCAGTCCGCCGCTCTCACTGCGGTCGTCCTGGGGATCTTCGCCATCGCTCACTCGAGCGGCTGGGCGGCCGCGGCGGGGACGCTCGCCTTCGTGACCCTCGTCCTCGCGGAGCTTCCCATCGCCTACGGAGTTCGCTCCGAGACAATCCCTCTCCACCGGCAGGGGGTCTTCTCCAATCGCTACATGCAGTGGGCGTGCCTGGTGTCGGTGCTCTTCCTGGTCGTCGTCCTCTACGTGCCTGCGTTCGAGAGGCCGTTCGGCGTGGTTGAGTTGAGCGGCGCGATGTGGGGCGTGGTCCTGCCGCTCGTCTTCATTCCCCTCCTCGTCCTGGAGACGAGGAAGAGCTTCCTCGCGCGCCGCGCAAGGAAGTAGAGGTTTTCGCCGCAGAGGGGACGAGCTTCGTTCTACGCGTCCGGCAGCGGCCCGTCCGATCGGGTCCGCGCGGCCGCCCGGCGGCGTCCGATCAGGAGTTTCCATCCTTCGAACCACACGATGCTTGCGAGTCCCGCGACCAGGCAGATCACCAGATCCTGGGTGCCCAAAGCCGCGAAGTGGAAGAGGCCACGCAGGAAGGGGACGTAGAGAACAAGCCCCATGAACGCGATGGCTCCTCCCGTCACGGCCCACAGAGCGGTGTTGCGGGTGGAGAGGGTGGCGAAGATCGTGCGCGACCAGGAACGGTTCGTGAAGATGAGGCCGAGGTTCGCCACGATCAGCGTCGTGAAGCACATGGCGCGGGCGTGATCCTCCGGCTGTCCCAGAACGCGCGAGGCGATGACGAACACGGCCAGCACGCTGGCCAGGACGACTGCTCCCTGGATGAGGCTCAGGGTGACCGAGCGGCGATCGAAGACGGCGGCGCCGGGTTCTCGCGGCGGCCGGCGCATCACGTCCCGCTCCTCTCGCTCCGCCTCGAACGCGATCGAGCAGG
>CAYHEK010000121.1:0-3215 GCA_964355545.1 uncultured Thermotogae bacterium
CGGTTCGGGAGGGCGTTTCGCGGGCTCCTGCGCGCAGAGGGGCTTGTCTTCCTTCGTGATCGGATCTCCCTCTTCTTCACCCTCCTCCTCCCGCTCCTCTTCATCGTCATCTTCGGCTTCCTGATGGGAGGAGGGACGAACAAGACGGAGGTCGGCTACGTCATCTCCGAGGATCGGGACGGAACGCTCCTCGCACGAATCCTCGCCGAGACCGACGCGATCTCCGCGTCGCGGTTCGCGGACGCGGCAGCCCTCGAGGCCGCGGTCGAGGGGCGGAAGGTCGGCATGGGCCTCGTCTGGGACGGGGAGCGCCTCCGGTTCCTCGTCGAGGCGGCCCAGATGATGGACCGCTTCGCCTTCGAGGAGATCGGGCGCGGGATCGTCGCCCGCTTTGATCTCGCGCGGCAGGGGACGTCCCCTGCCATCGCCCTCGACGCGGTCGCCTTGGGGAACCCGGTCGCGGCGCGCCAGTTCAACCGCGCCGTCCCCGGGATTCTCGCCTTCTCCCTCCTCACCACAGGCCTCTTCGCCGTCTCCGGGCACCTCACGGCGATGAAGGGACGGAAGACCCTCGACCGCCTCCTCACGACGCCGATGCCCCCCCTCGCCCTCCTCCTAGCGATCGTCGCGATTCGCCTCGTCGTCGCGCTCCTCGCGAGCCTCGCCACCATCTCCGTCGCCCGGCTTCTCTTCGGCCTCGAGGCGACGCTCGACTGGGGGAAGTTCCTCGCCCTCTCCGTTGCCTCGACCGTAGGGATGATGGGCCTGGGGACCGGGATCGCCCTCCTCGTCCGCCGGCCGCAGAGCGCGGGGAACGTCTCGAACATCCTCGCCGTCCTGATGATGTTCCTGTGCGGGATCACGATCCCAATCGAGTTTCTTCCCCCGTTCCTCCGCGCGGTGAGCCGCGGCCTCCCCCTCACCTACCTCGCACAGGGCATGCGCCACGCGACCGGCGTCGAGGAGATGCCCGCAACGAGGTTCTGGGCGATCATCCTAGGGCTTCTCCTCCTCGCCCTCATCACCTTCCCCCTCCTCGCCCGCTACGTGGTTCGGGCGGAGCGGCGCTAGCCGGGCCCGCGCGGCCGTGGTAGGGAGGTGTGAGGCCTCCTATAATCCCTGCCCGAGGAGGTGGGGACCGATGAGACTCTACAATACCCTCACGCACAAAGCGGGGGAGTTTCGCCCGCAGGACAACCGGACCGTGAGGATGTACGTCTGTGGCCCCACCGTCTACGACCACCTGCACATCGGAAACCTCCGGCCGATCATTGTCTTCGACGCCCTGCGCAAGTACATGGAGCGCTTCAAGGGCTGGAAGGTCCTCTACGTCCAGAACATCACCGACCTCGACGACAAACTGATTGCCCGCTCGGCGGAGACCGGCGAGCCGATCGAGGTCCTTGCAGCCCGCTACACGAAGGCGTACTTCGACCTCCTCGGGATGCTCGGCGCGGAGGAACCAACGGCGAGCCCGCGCGCGACCGACCACGTCCCGGAGATGGTCGCCCTGATCCAGGCCTTGGTCGACAAGGGCTACGCCTACGTGCGCGGGGGCGACGTCTACTACCGCATCGCCGCTTTCGCCGAGTACGGAAGGCTCTCCGGAAGGCGGAGGGAGGACCAGGAGGCCGGCTCGCGCGTCGCCCTCTCCGAAGAGAAGGAGGACCCGCTCGACTTCGCCCTGTGGAAGAAGGCGAAACCGGGTGAGCCCACGTGGGACTCTCCCTGGGGAAAGGGACGACCGGGCTGGCACACGGAGTGTGTCGTCCTCTCGCGCCGGAGCCTGGAGGAGACCCTCGACATCCACGCCGGGGGAAACGACCTCGTCTTCCCGCACCACGAAAACGAGATCGCCCAAGCGGAGGCGGCGAGCGGACTCCCCTTCGCTCGTTTCTGGCTCCACAACGGGATGCTCAACGTCCGCGGCGAAAAGATGTCGAAGTCCCTGGGAAACTTCGCGTACGCCCACAACATTCTGGAGAAGTTCGACGCGGAGACGGTCCGCTACTTCTACCTCGCCCGTCATTACCGAAAGCCCCTTGACTACTCCGAGGAGGGCCTAGAGGAGGCGGGGAGGGCCCTTGCCCGGATCCAGACTGTGATCGACGAGGTGGAGGCCGAGCTTGGCCCGGCGGGAGGAGGGAAGCCGGGGCCGGCCGGGAAAGGGTTCCTGGAGGGCCTCGACGCATTCCGCGCGCGCTACAGTGAGCGAATGGATGATGACCTCGACACACCGGGCGCGATCGCCGTGCTTCAGGACCTCGCCTCTGAAGCGAACCGTTTCCGCGCCATCGCTCAAGGGGACGATCGGCTCGCGCTACGCGAGGCGGTCTCCCTCGTTCGCGAGCTCGGCTTCTCGCTTGGGCTCTTCCAGGGAGAGGAGCGCGGCTCCAAGGGACGCGAGGACGAGCTGATCGCGCTCCTTATCGAGCTTCGCGCGGTGCTTCGGGAGAAGAGAGAGTTCGCGCTCGCCGACTCAATCCGCGATCGCCTCTCCGCGCTCGGGATCGCCCTCAAGGACACACCGCAAGGGACGA
This sequence comes from uncultured Thermotogae bacterium, assembly GCA_964355545.1. GTDB lineage: Bacteria > Bipolaricaulota > Bipolaricaulia > UBA7950 > UBA9294 > JAPLGE01. The sequence continues at coordinate 2,541 of CAYHEK010000121.1, forward strand.
TCTGGACCTAGCCAAAAGAAAGGGGCCGCTCGCGCGGCCCCTGCCTCTTTTTGGCTGTGATTCATCTTAAGCGCTCGAGGGTAGAGATGTCTGTGGTCCAGAAAACGATCCGTACCATCGACGTGTACTGTAAGGCCTGTCCGATTCGGAAGTTTATGCTCGGGACAAGCGGGCCACTCATGCCCTTGGGGAGCCCGACCACAAATGGGACGGTCGGCGGACGGACCATGAGCCCCCGGAGGTAGACGAAGTTCCGCGACTCCTCTAGGGTCCCGTTCCCATCGGTGTCGAGCTTCAGGCTCATCCAGAGGCTCGTCGAGCCAGCGGCCGTGAACGTGTAGTCGACGCTCCCGCTTGAGAGGCTCCCCTCAAAGAGGAGGGCCTTCCCGCCATCCCTCGGTGTGGGAAGGACACCCAGCGGAGCGACCCCGCCAGTTGTCGACTGGTTCACGCCCTGGAACGACCCGTCGGTGCGCAGCTCGAGGCGATAGCTGTGAGCGCTCGTCCAGGTCGATGCGGCGTTCACCGTCACGTGCCACGTATCGTTTCCCCACACGAAGATCCCCGCAGTCCCGCCCATCGGCGGAACTCCCCCGCCCGAGGGAGGCGGAACGGGGACGGTCGCGGCCACGGGGACGGGCTTCGTCGTGCTCCGACTCGCGCCGCCGTTGTCCG
>CAYHEK010000122.1:0-3166 GCA_964355545.1 uncultured Thermotogae bacterium
CGGCTCTCCCAGTAGCCGCGATAGCCTGAGTCGCTCGAGAGCTCGATGCGCGTGACCCACTTGATCCACTTGTAGCCCCACTTGTCCTCGGCCACGAGCTGGAAGGGGAATCCCCGCTCCGCAGGGAGGGTGAGGCCGTTCATCCGGTCGGCGAGGAGGAGGTCGCGGTCAAGGATCTCGTGGAGAGGGAGCGAGGTCGAGTAGCCGTCCTGAGCGTAGAAGATGACCGTGTTCGCCTCGGGCAAAGGCCTGGCCTCCTCGAAGAGTGCGGCAAGGGGGATCCCCTCCCAGAGAACCTTTACCGACCAGCCCTCGACGCAGTGGATCGTGACGACCTTCGCCGAGTGCGTTTGTTCCTCGAGCTCGGCATAGGTGAACGCCTGCGGCTCGGCGACGAGGCCGTCCACGCCGAGCCGGTAGGTCTCCGGGTCGATCCTTTGGACGCCCTCGATCGAGTTCTCGCGGAAGTCGTCGATTGAGCCGAGCCTCTCGCCTTGGTAGTCTCGCACCTCGACCTCCTGCGGCGGCCCCGATTCCCCCCGGACGAGCCGGCCCGGAAAGACAATAAGAAAAAAGACAAAGAACGAAAAGACCAACCACGGAAGGACCTTCCTCCAATCGATAACGACGATCTCCATCGTGCGCATCTCCTTTCTCAAGTGAATCTACCGTGACTCTACCCCTCTCCTGTGAGGGGCGCGTGAAGGAGTCGTGGAGGCGAGATGAAGGACGGTAGAAGGTCAGGCCTCTTCCCAGAGACCTTCGAGGAAGGACCGCGCGCGCGCGAAGGCCGGGAGGAGCTCGCCCTCGGGGTGAAGTTCGAAGACGGCCGGCCCGGCGTAGCCAATCTTCTCGAGCGTCGCGAGGACCGCCCGCCAGTCGATCGTCCCCTCTCCCGGGAGGCGGTGCTCGTCCACTTCACCTACGTTATCGTGCACGTGCAGGTGGACGAGCGAGGCGCGGTAGCGCTCAAGGTAGTGCCGGACGGGGTCGCGGCCTCCGCTTTTCGAGAGGTGCGCGTGCCCGATGTCGATGCAGATCCCCAGGTTCGTCATAACTGGGTCGTCCCCGATCTCCTCGAGGACCCAGTCGAGCGCCCACTGGCTGTCTTTTCCATTCTCGAGGGCGAGCCTCACTCCCGCCTCTCGAGCCTCCTGCGCGAGGCGGCGGATCTCGGGGAAGTCAGGACGAGAGCCCTGCTCGATCAGGCCGAGGCTGCCGGGGTGGAGGACCAAGGCCTGCGCGCCGAGCGCCCGCGAGAGCGTGATCTCGCGCCGCAGCCCGTCGGGGTCCCAGGCCCAGTGTTCGGAGCGGCTGTGCAGGGAGACGAACGGCGCCTTCCGGCAGGCCGCGCGGAGCGCGGCCATCGTGTCTCGGTCGAGGTCAGGTTCCCCCTCCTCCCGGCAAGGCCAAAGTTCGACCCCGAACCCAAGCGAGACGATCCCGCGCGCGGCGGCGAGGAGGGTGGGCCAGGTTGAGCGCGGACGACCGTAGAAGAAGCCCTGCACGCTCGCGCCGAGGACGAAACGGCATCGGCCTTTGTTCGACAGGAGCATCACCTCGACCTTCTTGGCACGGAACAAGGAAAAGCGCGGAACCTCCCCGCGCCGAAGCGAAGTATAGTAGGGCCTTCATGAGGACGCAACTCTCCCCCTTGTATGTTTCCGGCTTGATCTCCGGGGCAACCTGCACTATAGTGAGGACACAATTTTCTCTTGGATTACAAGAGCGGTGATGAACAGAGGCGAGCGCGGTCTTCCCCGACGGGTTGTTCGTCGAGCCAGCGTCCGGGCCGGCTTGAGCCTGCTCGCCCTCTTCCTCCTCACGGCTTCAGCTCTGGGGGACTCACCTCCGGACGTGGTGGTCAACGAGGTCGCCTGGATAGGAACGGCGGCGTCCACTTCCGACGAATGGATCGAACTCAAGAATAACACAGGCCGGGAGATCGACCTCCGCGGTTGGACCCTGAAGGCGAGCGACGGCACCCCGTCGATTGCCCTCTCCGGAACCCTCCTGGCAGAAGGGTTTTACCTCCTCGAGCGGACGGACGACACAACCGTGAGCGACATCGTGGCCAATCAGATCTACACGGGAACGCTCGCCGACGCGGGAGAGACCTTGATTCTGAGAGACGCGTCGGGAGCGACCGTCGACACGGCGAACGGCGACGGCGGCCCGTGGCCCGCTGGAGCCACGGCCGGCCGAGCGACCATGGAGCGGGTGAACCCGGCTGCGCCGGATCGGGATTCAAACTGGCGGACGAACGACGGCACCAAAACAAACGGGAAGGACGCGAATGGGAACCCTCTGACCGGGACCCCGAAGGAAGAGAACTCCTCGACCAACCCGCCGCAGGGGGCCTTTGTCTTTTTCCCCGACCCGGCCTCGACGTGGGACGTCGTCGAATTCCTCGATCAGTCGAGCGACCGCGACGGAGTCGTCGTCTCCTGGGACTGGAGCTTCGGAGACGGCGGGACGTCCGCCGAGCGGAACCCCAGCCACCGGTATCGCTCCCCGGGGACCTACCGCGTGACCCTCGACGCCACCGATGACGACGGGCTCGTCGGCTCCGCACAGAGAGAACTCGCAATCGCCACAGGAAAAGGGGACGTAGACGGAAGCGGCACCGTGGACGTCGTCGACGTGCGGATCGTCCTTCAGGCCGCTCTCGGCCTCATCGACTTCACGCAGGAGGAATTCGCGCGGGCGGACGTCGACCTAGACGGGGATGTGGACCAAGACGACGCGCGGCTCCTCGCCGAGCACGTGATCGGCCTCTCTGGCCACTAACGCGCCCCCCAGCGCCGGAAGGCGCGCTTCCCCGCCTCGGTGAGGTAGGCCCACTGCATGAGCTTCTGTCGGTCCTTGTGGAACGTCGCTCCCTCGCCGTCGAGGAAGCGATCGACCTCCTTGACCAGAGCGCTGATCGCCTCCCGTTCCGGGGTTCCGAGGACCACCACGATCGCCGCAAGGAGGTCTGGGAAAATCCCAAGGAGCCGGAGCTCCTCCTCACTCCAGTGCCGGGTCGAGGGCCAGGAGCCCTTGGCGAGGAAGAGGAGCTTCACGAGCGCCGTGATCGCCTCTCCCAGGACGAGCCGCGCGTTGATCGCGCCGCAACGGCAAAGACACTTTCCCGCTCGGCTCGCGCCGAACAGGAACTCAAGGT
>CAYHEK010000123.1:0-3092 GCA_964355545.1 uncultured Thermotogae bacterium
CGGCCGGCCGATGAGCCACGTCGTCGAGCGGCTGCTTGAGGACTTCGGCCCGCACGTCTATCACCGCCGCGACATCGTGGTCGAGGGCCGCTTGCAGGTCGTCTCCCGTCTGTTGGAGAATCCGCCCGATCGGTTCGCCGACCGCCGCGTCCGTTCGGTGGAGACGCTCGACGGCCTGAAGCTCCGCTTCGATGACGGATGGCTCCTCTTCCGCGCGTCTGGAACCGAGCCGATTCTGCGCCTGTACTGCGAGATGGAGAAAGAGGAGGACGTGGTGTACCTCCTGGACGAGGCGGAGAGGTGGTCGAGAGGAGACTTGACCCTATGGTAGAAGCCTACGATGCAAAGAGGATCGAGGAGACCTGGCGCGACTTCTGGCGGGAGCGCGGCTTCTTCCGCGCGGACACCGCCGACGCGCGCCGCAAGTTCTACTACCTGAACATGTTCCCCTACCCCTCGGGGTACCTCCACGTCGGCCACGGCCGCAACTACATCATCGGGGACGTCGTCACCCGCTTCTACCTCATGCGCGGCTACAACATCTTAAACCCGATGGGCTGGGACGCCTTCGGCCTCCCCGCGGAGAACGCGGCGATCGACCGCGGGGTCCACCCGCGCGACTGGACCCTCCAGAACATCGCCTACGCCAAGGAGCAGTTTCGCGCCTGGGGGATCGAGTACGACTGGGACCGCGAGGTCGCGACCTGCGACCCGGAGTACTACCGCTTTACGCAGTGGCTCTTCTTGAAGCTCTACGAAAAGGGCCTTGCCTACAAGAGGCTCTCGGCCGTGAACTACTGCCCAAGCTGCAAGACCGTCCTCGCGAACGAGCAGGTCGTGGGCGGGGCGTGCGACCGCTGCGGGACGCCGCCAGAATCGAAGACCCTCGAGCAGTGGTCCTTCAAGATCACCGCCTACGCCGACCGCCTCCTCGACGACCTCGAAGGGCTCACCGGCTGGCCGGAGAACGTGAAGAAGATGCAGGAGAACTGGATCGGCCGGAGCGTTGGCGCCGAGGTCACCTTCAAGGCCGAGACGGGCGACGCCCTCGTCGTCTTCACCACCCGGCCGGACACCCTGTGCGGGGCGACGTTCATGGTCCTCGCCCCGGAGCACCCGCTCGTCGACAGGCTCACGACGCCGGAGCGCCGGGCCGAGGTCGAGGCCTACCGGAGGGCCGCCGCGCGGGCGAGCGAGGTCGATCGAACCTCGACCGAGCGCGAGAAGACCGGAGTTGATACCGGCGGGTGCGCGATCAATCCGGTGAACGGGGAGAGGATCCCGATCTTCGTCGCCGACTACGTCCTCATGACCTACGGGACCGGGGCGATCATGGCCGTGCCGGCGCACGACGAGCGCGACTTCGCCTTCGCGCTCAAACACGGGCTTCCCATCGTTCCGGTGATCGAGCGTCCGGACAAGCTCGCGAAGAGCCTCGTCTTCCCCGGCTCGGTCCCCGACGCGTTCGCCGAGACCCTCAAAAGAGCCGGGATCGCGTTCGAGCGGGGGCCGGTCGGCTCGCTCGGCGAGGGCCTCTTCGTCACCCTACACGGTGAGGAGGAGATCGACCGCTACGTCGCCCTGCTCCGTAGGCACCTCCTGCCAGGAGACTGGAACGAGGTCGTGGGGGCGCGCTTCCTCTTCGTCTTCTCGGACGGCGTCCGCGAGCTCGACTCCGTCGAGGCCGACCGGGAGATCCTCCGCCGATGCAAGGCGATCGACTCGCGGCCCACGGTGCAGGCGAACCGCACCGCGATGGAGATGCTCCACACTCTCCCCTTCTACCGGGACGTTCTCTTCCACACCGAGTGGGGGCGGATGGTCCACTCGGGTCCCTTCTCGGGAACCCCGGGCGAGGAGGCGTTCGAGAGGGTCGCCCTGTGGCTTGAGAAGGAGAAGAAGGGGAAGAGGGCGACCACCTACCGCCTCCACGACTGGCTCATCTCCCGCCAGCGCTACTGGGGAGCGCCGATCCCGATCGTCTACTGCAAAAGGTGCGGGACCGTCCCCGTCCCGGAGGAGGACCTCCCCGTCCTCCTCCCCGAGGTCGACTTCATCGGGAAGATGGGCCTTGCCGATATCGAAGGCTACGCGGAGACGACCTGCCCTAAGTGCGGCGGGAAGGCGGTGCGCGACACGGACACGATGGATACCTTCGTCGACTCCTCCTGGTATTTCCTTCGCTTCATCTCCCCGCACGCCGTCGACGTCCCCTTCTCAAGCGACGACGTGAACCGCTGGCTCCCCGTCGACCAGTACGTGGGGGGAGTCGAGCACGCGATCCTCCACCTCCTCTACGCGCGCTTCGTCACCAAGGCTCTATACGACATGGGCTACGTCCGCTTTGAGGAGCCGTTCCGCCGCCTGTTCACCCAGGGGATGGTCTGCCACACCGCCTACAAGTGCCCACAGGACGGCTGGCTCTACCTCAAGGAGGTGGACGGGGACCGCTGCCGGAAGTGCGGGAAGACGGTCGAGACCTTGTACTTCTCCATGTCGAAGTCGAAGAAGAACGTGGTCGAGCCCTCGGAGATCATCGACCGCTACGGCGCGGACACGGAGCGCCTGTACACCCTATTCATGGGCCCGGCCGATCGGGACATCGAGTGGTCCGAGGAGGGGGTCCGCGGCGCCTTCCGCTTCCTAAACCGCCTGTGGACGCTCGTCCTCTCTCAGGCCGAGCGGGTCGCGCGATCGAAGGGGCCGCTCGACTCCGGGCGCCTCGATCAGGCCGGCCGCGACCTCCACCGCCGCTACCACCGCACGGTGAAGAAGGTGACCGAGGACATCGAGGACCGGTTCAACTTCAACACCGCGGTCTCGGCGATCATGGAGCTCACAAACGCGCTCACGGACTACGTGGAGAAGGGCGGAGACGACGCCCTCCTCCGCGAGGCCATCGAGGGGCTCGTCCTCATCCTCTCGCCCTTTGTCCCCTTCATCTGCGAGGAGCTGTGGCGCCGGATCGGGCACGCGGACGCGGTCCTCGAGCAGGCCTGGCCCGTGTTCGACCCCGCGGCGCTCGAGGAGGAGACGCTCGAGATCCCGGTCCAGATCAACGGCAAGGTCCGCGCGCGGCTCCTCGTCCCCGC
>CAYHEK010000124.1:0-3046 GCA_964355545.1 uncultured Thermotogae bacterium
GGCAGGTGCGGCTGCGACGACCACAAGCAACGTCAAGACCAAGAACCCTTTCACCTAGTACCACCTCCACGAAACAATGCACCAGAGTGTCTGTTACGCACGCTCCGCGTCAACCCGTTCGCTGACGCAATCCACGCACCTGCTCGACGGAGAACCTGGAGGCGGCCATGAAATCCTTTCGCCAAGCGGAGGCGGTAGCGCTAGGCTAGCTGAGAAAGCGGACCGTTCACCGGGGGCGGGTCATCTGGTCCGCCGACCCACCTGGAGGCAGCGCTGAGAACCCTGTGATCAGCGGGAGCGGCGGTGTAGGTGGTGTTGCCCTTGGTGGACAAGCCTAGTGGACTCTTCTGTAGAAGAGGCGCTTCGCCCCCTCCGCGGCCGCGATGTAGAGCGCGACGATCCCGAGGATCGCAGGGTAGAAACCGGCCGGAAGGCGGCCGAACCCGAAGAGCGGCCCGAGGGGTGTGATCAGGACGACGAGCGTGATCCCGACGATGGCGAGCGTCGCGACGAGGAGGGTCCGGCCGGGGACGCTTCGGAAGAACGGCCGTCGCGTGCGGATGACGAGGACGACAAGCGAGGCGGAGACGACCGACTCCAGGAACCAGCCCGAGCGGAACTGATCGGTCTGCGCGCGGAAGAAGATGAGAAGGACGCCGAACGTCAGGAAGTCGAAGATCGAACTCAGGAGGCCGAAGACAAGCATGAACCTCCGGATGAACGGAACGTTCCAGCGGCGGGGCTGCTTCACCCATTCCGGGTCGACACAGTCCGTGGCGATCGTCATCTCCGGGAAGTCCGTGAAGAGGTTCATGAGGAGGATCTGCTTCGGAAGGAGCGGGAGGAAGGGCAGGAAGAGCGAGGCGCCCGCCATGCTGAACATGTTCCCGAAGTTGGCGCTTGTCGCCATGAAGACGTACTTGAGCGTGTTGGCGAAGGTTCTCCTTCCTTCCTCGATGCCGTTTGCGAGGACCGCGAGGTCCTTCTCCAAGAGCACGATGTCCGCCGCCTCCTTCGCTACGTCGACCGCGCTGTCGACGGAGATCCCCACGTCGGCCACGTGGAGAGCCGAGGCGTCGTTGATCCCATCGCCGAGGTAGCCGACGACGTGCCCTCCCTTGCGGAGCGCCGAGATGATCCGCTCCTTCTGGTTCGGCTCGATCTCAGCGAACACGTCGGCCTTGTTCACCTGGTGGATCAGGGCCTCGTCGCTGGTCTCCCGCAACTGCGGGCCGGTCAGGACGAGGTCGGTCTTGAGCCCCACCGCTCGGGCGACGCTCGCGGCGACGAGGCGGTTGTCTCCCGTGACGACCTTGAGCTGGACGCCGAGCGTGCCGAGCGCCTCCAGGGCTGCGGCGACCCCTGCCTTGGGCGGGTCGGAGAGGACGACGAAGCCGAGGAACGTCATCTCCTCTTCGTCGTCCTTGGTGAGGGTCATCTTGCCCCCGAGGTCTCGGCAGGCGACGCCGAGCACGCGAAACCCAGACTCGCTCAGCTCCTCGAACCGGCCCTGAATGGCGTCTCTTGCTGCTGCCATGTCGGCGATCGCGCCGTCGCCCATCTCGGCCGTTGTAGAGACGGAAAGGACGTTCTGGAGCGCGCCCTTGGTGATGAGGAGCGACCGGCCCCCTTCGCTGACGAGGATGGAGAGCCGCTTGCGGATGAAGTCATAGGGGACCTCGTCGAGCTTGCGATAGCCGGAGACGTCTAGCTCCCGGTGGCTGCGGATCGCCGCGTCGATCGGGTTCGCAAACCCGGTCTGGAATTGGGCGTTGAGGTAGGCGTAGAGGAAGACCTTCTCGCTCTCCGAGGCATCGATTGCGAGAGCGCCGTGCAAGTGGGCGACGCCTTCCGTCAGGGTTCCCGTCTTGTCGGAGCACAGGATGTCCATGCTCCCGAAGTTCTCGATCGAGGCGAGGCGCTTGGTGATGACCTTCTCCTGCGCCAGGCGCTTCGCTCCGTGCGCGAGGTTGATGCCGATGATTGCCGGGAGAAGCTGAGGTGTGAGACCGACGGCGAGCGCGACCGAGAAAAGGAGTGACTCGAGGATCGGCCGAGCGAAGTAGGTGTTTACCGCGAAGATCGCGACGACGAGGACGAGCGTAGCCTCCATCAGAAGGTAGCCGAATCGCCGCACGCCTCGCTCGAACTCCGTCTCGGGAGGTCGCAGCCTGAGGCGCTGCGAGATCCTGCCGAACTCGGTCGCCAGACCCGTCGCGACCACGATGGCCGCTGCGCTCCCACTCACGACGTGTGTGCCCATGAAGAGGGCATTGGCGCGATCCTTGAGAGGCGCACCGGCGCCGACGAGGCCGGGAGCCTTCTCGACCGGGTAGGTCTCGCCGGTCAGCGTCGCCTCGTTCAAAAAGAGATCCTTCGAGTCAAGAAGGAGGCAATCGGCCGGGATCACGTCGCCGGCGCCGAGGGCGACGATATCGCCTGGAACGACATCTTCGATTGGCACGTCCTTTCGCTCGCCGTCGCGGAGGACGGTCGCCCGGACCAGAACGATGTCAACGAGCTTTCGGACCGCACCCGCCGCTCCTCTCTCCTGCCAGAAGCCGAGGACGCCGCTCGCGAGGACGATGACGAGGATGATGAGCGCGTTCGTCGCGTCGCGGAGGAAGAAGGAGAGGAGCGCGGCCCCGATCAAGATGAGGGTGATCGGGCTTCGGAACTGGCCGAGGAAGAGAACGAGCCCGCTCGAGCTCTTCTTCGGCCGAAGGCGATTCGGACCGTAGCGGCCGAGGCGTTCCGCGGCCTCGGCGCTAGTCAGGCCTTCGGGCTTCGACTGGAGCTCTACCAGGACCTGGGACGCCGAGAGTGACCAGAAGGGTCGCCCGTCTTCGGAGTTACGAACCCCGTTCGCCCGATTCGTGTGCGGCATCTCCCTCCTCCCTTGCGCTGTGTGCGCCGAGTAGGCTTCTGCGATTCGGCCGGCCAAGGAGAATGGTACACAGGGACGGTCGATACGGTAGGGTCACGGGCCTCGACCTGCCCGGGGAACCATGGGCAATCAGGACCGAGAACGGGAGCGCCAGGCGAG
>CAYHEK010000125.1:0-3012 GCA_964355545.1 uncultured Thermotogae bacterium
TGTGGGGATACCGAAGTCCAAGTCTCCCGGCGAGAGCCCGCTGGGCCCAGCGAGCCGGACTCAAGCCACTGGGTCCGGTTGTCGCCCCAGCGGCAGCGTTGTATGCTGGAGGCATGAAGACCACGCAGTACGTTCATTGGCAGCACGGAGCCATGTGGATCGGGTACTTGGTCGAGTTCCCCGACTACTGGACTCAAGGCGAGACTCACGAAGAACTGGCAGAGAATCTCAAAGACCTCCATCAAGAGCTCGTGAGCGGCCAAATCCCCGAGGTCCGGCGCCTGGCCGAACTGCACATTGCATGAATCGGCAGGACCTGATTCGGGGAATCGAGAAGAACGGCTGCATCCTCATTCGCCACGGGGCGCGACATGACTGGTACCAGAACCCGAAGACGGGGGCGTGTCAACCCGTCCCCACGCATCCCGAGATCAAAGAGCCTCTTGCGAACCACATCCTCAAAGAACTGAAGTAGGGTGCTGCCACGCGTTTTCTGGCCTACCGCATGGGCGCAAGGGGAAACGCGGCCCGTAGTCCGGGAACCGCCAGCTTGTAGCACGTAGCTTGTGGCGCGTGGGGAATTCGGAGTCCGTGGTCAGAAGTCGAAGGACCGGGCATGTTGCGCGTAGCGTGCGGCTTGCTGGGAAAGGCCTGCCGTGGTGTGAAGCCCAAAGTACGGTAGTCCGCCAGGTTCGCGGGGGGAGACGTTGGCAACAGGCGGCGGCTTCCAAGATTGCCGCAACGGGGGCACTCGGGCTATGATGAAACGATGAATCGATACCGAGATTGGTTGAGCCAAGCGCGCGGCGATCTCGATCACGCGAGAAAGAGCGTCGCTATGGGAGACCACGCGTGGGCCTGTTTCGCCGCTCATCAAGCCGCGGAGGCCGCCGCGAAGGGGTTGCACTCGCGGCGAGGTCAAATCGCCTGGGGCCATTCCGTCGCTGCGTTGCTGCGGGAGCTTCCTGACGAGGTTCGCCCGAATCTCGAGCTGATGGACGCGGCGAAGGCGCTCGATCGGCACTACATCCCGACCCGCTACCCGGATGCCCACCCGGCTGGATCTGCGGGCGACAACTACTCCGCCGCCGATGCAGAAGCTGCCGTATCGTTTGCTGCAAGGATCGTCGATCACTGTGAACGTGCGAGTCTGGACAATCGATCGTGAGGCGATCCTCAATCGCCTTCGCACATGGGCGCAGGCGCTGGCCGCCGATGGGAACATAGCGGCGGTCATTCTCTTCGGCTCGCTTGCGCGCGGCGATTGCACGGCGCAGAGCGATGCTGACGTGGTCGTTCTACTCTACCAAGATGATCGCCCGTTCCACGAGCGCCTGCTCAACGGAAGCCCTGACGACATTGGGCTCGGCGTCGACGTCTTCCCCTACACGCTTGCGGAGGCGCGGCGCTCCGTCGCAGAGGGGTGGGGAGTGATGCGCCCCGCGCTCGCCGACGGCGTAGTGCTGTTTGAACGTGACCGCGTTCTTGACGGTCTCCGAAGCGTCCATGGCCACCAGGCGGCGTAGCTTGTGGGGAGAGGCGGTCGAGAGTTCGTGGTCCGAGAACTGGGAGCCGGGAAGCGGCGCGGAGCACCTGACTTGTAGTACGTGCACCGTGGGAAGACCGGGTCCATTTCGGAGGCGCCGAGTCGCTACACGGAGCTTGCGCTGTCTCGTCGGTGGGGGGCGCCAGAGGATGACGGATGCTCAGATTCGGAGGTGAGCCGATGAAAGCGGTGCGGCGCGACGAGGAGTTCAAGATCCGGTTCACGGTCGAGGAGAGAGATCTGATCCTCGAAGTGGCCCTTGTCGATGACGCCGTGGCGGAGCTGCTGCGCCGGGCGACGGATGTCGAGTGCGGCGAGATCGCGGTCTCCTGTTCGGCGGACGTCCTGGACGACTTCCTTGGGGCGATCGCGGCTGCAGCGAATCATTGCGATGAGTCAAGGCTCCGCTCTCGTCTCGACCGGTTGCATGATCGCTTGGAGAAGCTGGAGCGCACGCTGTTGGTGCTGGACGAGTAGCGATGTGTCCGGGTTGCAGAGGCGCGGGCACGCTTCAGAGAAGGGGGGCGTCGTGGCGGAGAACGTCTACGTTTGCCAATTCAAGGTCGAGTTGCTTGGCATCGAGCCGGCGATCTGGCGGCGAATCCAGGTCCCCGAGAATGCGTCGCTGTGGGACTTACACGTCGCGATCCAGGACGCAATGGGGTGGCAGGGCTATCACCTTCACGTGTTCTCATTCCTTGGAACGCGCGACAAGGTAGGCATTCCTCTCGACGAGGAGACCGGTTCGTTCAGGATCCTTCCCGGATGGAAACGGAGAGTAGACAAGTACTTGTCTCACCAGGCTCCCCTTGGCTTGTACGAGTACGATCTAGGGGACTCATGGTTTCACGAGATCCGCTTCGAAGGCGAATCCCGCAGGGCGAAGCGAGGCGTCTACCCTCGCTGTCTTGCGGGGGCTCGCCGGTGTCCCCCTGAGGACTGCGGCGGGCCTTCGGGGTACGTGGAATTCCTCAAGGCGATCTCGAACCCAAAGCATCCGGAGCACGACTTCTTGTTGCAGTGGGCCGGCGGGGCCTTTGATCCTGAGGAGTTTAGCCCGAGAAGGGTTCGGTTCTCCGATCCCGAAGAACGATGGCGGCAGGCGTTCGAGTCGTGAGCGGAACGGGGCGGAAAGGCGTCCCGCGCCCTTGGTGTGGGAACCGAGCCTGCGGGCCATGGACCCGGGACGGAGGATTCCGAACTCCGCCCGACGGACTCTACGCTTCGTGCCGGCGATCGCGCTCGTAGACCCAGACGGTTTCGCGCGTGAGCGTCGCGCCGAACCGGCCGCGACTCGACACGGCGGCCCATTCGTCCGGCGTGTAGACGAGGAGGTCGACGGGGACGGGAAGCGTTGCGGTGTCCCATCCGAGGCTCCGCTCCGCGACTCGGACGGGCGCTCGATCAACGATCGCGACGACGTCGAGGTCGCTGCCTACGCTCCTAGCATGTGGCGTGTGGCTAGT
>CAYHEK010000126.1:0-3010 GCA_964355545.1 uncultured Thermotogae bacterium
AGGCCGCGGCCGACCGCCTCCCTTTTGAGGGCGATCTCCTCCTCGAGGGGGACGTTATCCGAGAAGAGGAAGACGTGAAGGTCCTTCCGGAGTGCGATCCGCGCCTCGCGGCCGGCGTAGGGTCCGGGGACGGAGATGAGGACAAGGTTCGCCTCAGGGAGGAGCCGGATTGCCTCGCGGAGGGTCCCTGGCCGCGGCCGGGCCTCGGCCACTCCCTTCTCTCCCTTTCGCGTGAGGAGGTCCCCGACCTTTGCCCGCGCCGCGGCGAGGGCCTCGTCGGTCGCGGCGTCGAGGGCGATCACGAGGTCGTTCGGGCCGGCCGTGTCGAGCTCGGGCGAGCGGAAGCCGACCCGGCTCAGGGCCACCACGTTCGCCGGCGTGGCGAGGCAGACGACCGCGTCCGCGACCCCGGAGAGGCGCTTCACGTCGCGGGAAATCGCGAGGAGAAAGACCGAATCGACGTAGCGTTCCTTTTCGATGAGGACCGACTTCACGGCGCCTTCCTCTTCGCCTCGATCCCCTGCCAGATCCGTTCCCAGGTGAGGGGGAGGGCGAAGAAGTCGATCCCGAGGGCGTCGTAGAGGGCGTTCCCCACCGCGGAGGGGACGGAGATCATCGGGTGCTCGGCGATCCCGCGCGCGCCGTACGGGCCGTCAGGCTGAGGGGTCTCGATGAAGATCGGGACGATCGCGCGCGGCACATCCTTCGCCGTCGGGATCTTGTAGTCGGTGAAGGAGGCATTCAGAAGCCTCCCGTCCGAGCTGAACAGGAACTCCTCCCACAGGGCCGACCCGAGGCCCTGCACGACCCCGCCCACGACCTGCCCCTGACAGAGCCTGGGGTTCAGGACCTTCCCCGCGTCGAGGGCGGTCGCGACCTTCAAGATCTCGACCTCGCCCGTCTCCGTGTCCACCTCGAGCTCGACCGCGTGCGCGCCGTAGGTCCAGAACTGCGCCGGGAGCCCCTGGCCCGTCTCGAGGTCGAGGTGCGTGAGTCCCGTCGCGATGTAGCGGCCGTGGCCGATCACCGGACCGCCGACGCTATTCCCGTTTTCGAACGTGTAGCCGAGGGCGAGCCTTGAGTACGGGATCCGCCGCCCAGGGTCTTGGATGAGGAAGGCGAACTCGTCGCGGCAGTCGACCTCCTCCGGCCGAGAGCCGAAGGCCTGGGCCGCCGTCGCCCTGATCTGACGGAGGCAATCCTCCGCCGCCTGGATCACCGCGTTCCCGCCCATGAAGGCAAACCGGCTCGCCACCGTCTGCCAGTCGTAGGGGGTGAACGAGGTATCGCAGTCGTTCACGACGTGCACGTGCTCGATCGGGAGCCTGAGCTCCTCGGCCGCGATCTGGCGGAGGGTCGTGTAGGTCCCCTGTCCGTAGTCGACCCCGGAGACGAGGACGTCCGCCGCCCCGTCCTCGTCGAGCTTGATGATCACGGCACACGAGGTCGACGTCGGCATCGCTGGTGCCTTGTGCAGGGCGGAGAGGCCCTTTCCGCGGACTTTGCGCGGCTCCTTCGAGGGCGCGCTCTTCACTCCCCAGCCGATCTCCTTCGCCACCGCCTCGAGGCACCGGTCCGGCCGACCGTGGCCGGCAGTGATCGTCTCCCCGGTGATCGTCCGGTCCCCCTCCTTGAGGAGGTTCTTCATCCGGAACTCGTAGGGGTCGATCCCGAGGCGGTGGGCGGCCATGTCGATCGCCCGCTCGACACCCCACAGGACCTCGAGGTGGCCGAAGCCGCGGTAGGCCGTCCCGAAGACCTTGTTCGTGTAGACGACGTAGGAGTCGATCGCGCAGTTGGGGACGGCATACGGCCCGGCCCCGGAGTAGGCGGCGGCGCGGCCGACGTTCACCCCGTAGTCGGCGTACGCCCCGGCGTCCCAGAGGTAAGTCGCCTTGAGGGCGCGGATCATCCCGTCCCGGGTCACGCCGATCGCGATCTCGCACCGGATCCCCTGGCGGGAGGGGAGCGTCGAGAACTCTTCCTCGCGCGTCGCGACGAGCTTCACCGGCCGGCCGCCGGCGGCCTTGGAGAGCGAGATCGCGAGCGGCTCAAGGTGGAGCCCGGCCTTCCCCCCGAACCCGCCCCCGACGTAGGGGACGTGGACGCGGATCGCCGCGTGCGGAAGGCCGAAGGCGTGGGAGAGGAGGTGGCGGACCGTGTGCGGGGACTGGCTCGAGGTCCAGATCTCAAACCGCTCCCCTGGGAGGGCCTGGGCGATCACGGCGTGCGTCTCAAGCGGGACGTGCTGGACCGGCGCGGTGGTGAAGACGGCCTCGACCACGACGTCCGACTCCTTGAGGCCGCGCGCGATGTCGCCTGAGCGGATCTTCTGATGGTGGGCGACGTTCGTCCCCGGCTCTGGGGCGAAGACCCCCTTCATCCACTCGTAGCACCCGAGGTCGGGGTGGACGAGGGGCGCCTCGGGCTTCATCGCCTCCCGCGCGTCGAGGACAGGCGGGAGGAGCTCGTACGTAACGTTGATCACAGAGCACGCCGCCCGCGCGGCGTCGAGCGTCTCCGCGGCGACGGCCGCAACCGGCTCCCCTTGGTAGCGGACGACGCCGTTTGCGAGGATCGGCTTGTCGCGCAGGTAGAGGCCGAGGCGGACGTCGAGCTCCGCTCCGGTGAGGACGGCGCGCACGCCAGGGACGGCCTTCGCCTTCGTGTCATCGACGCGGACGATCCGCGCCGAGGCGTGGGGGGAGGCGAGGATCGCGGCGAAGAGCATCCCGGGGAGGGAGAGGTCGTGGACGTACTTCGCCGCTCCAGTCGTCTTGTCCAGGCCGTCCTCGCGGGCGACGGACTTTCCCACGTAGCGAAGCTCTCGTTCGCTCATCGCTTCGCCTCCTCCTTCGCCGCCCGTCGCACCGCGGCGAGGATCGCCTCGTAGCCGGTACAGCGGCAAAGGTTCCCCGCCATCGCCTCCACGATCTCCTCCTCGGTCGGATTGGGGTTTCGCAGGAGGAGCCCCCGCGCGGAGAGGATCATCCCCGGCGTGCAGAAGCCG
>CAYHEK010000127.1:0-2956 GCA_964355545.1 uncultured Thermotogae bacterium
GCGAGGATGTGAAGCCACACCCGCCGCTCGCGCGGGCCGTCGAACTCACAGAAGAAGATCCCCTGCCAGCGGCCGAGGCGGAGCCTCCCGCCTTCGATGGCGACGGTGGCGGAGGTCCCGACGAGGGCCGCCTTGACGTGAGCGGGGGAGTTCCCCTCTTCGTGCGCCCACGGCCGGTCCGCGGGGACGAGGTCGGACAGGAGGGAGAGGACGTCCTTCCCGACGGCGGGGTCAGCGTGTTCGTTGATAAGGAGCCCGGCGGTCGTGTGCGGGCAGTAGACGAGGCAGATCCCGTCCCGGACGCCGGCGCGGGCGACCGCCTCCTGGACGAGGGACGTGATCTCGACGAGTTCGACCGCGCGGCGGGTGGTGAGGGGGATCTCCTCCATCACGCGTCGGCGGTGAGGGCCGCCTCGAGGTCGTGCCGGAGCTTCTCTTTGTCCTGGACTCCCTGCACGCGCAGGATCATGTGGCGGTGCGTGTCGTTCCCCTCCCCTTGTGCCACGCTGATGAGGTGCGCACCGTGGTCGCGCAGGACGGCGAGGGCCTTGTACAGGTCGTCTGTGTCGTTTGGGATCCGGACGGTGAGGCGGGTCCCTTCGACGCCGATTCCGAGGGCGCGGGAGAGGGCGAGGAGGATCTCTCCTTGAGTGATCACGCCGACGAGGTGGCCTGCGTCGACGACCGGGAGGAGGGCGAGCCGGTTCTGAATGAGGATGAGCGCCGCCTTCTCCAGGGTGTCCTGTGGTGAGACCGCAAAGCGTGCCTCGAAACAGGCCTTCTCTGCGGGGATCGTCCAGTCGGTCACCTCTTTCAGCGCGCCCTTGGTGATGAACCCCTTGAGGGTCCGATCTTGATCGACGATCAGGAGGAGGCCGAAGCCGTTCTCCTCCATGACTCGCTTCGCCTCGGAGAGGGGGGCGTCCGCGGCCACGGTGATCAGGTCGCGGTGCATGTAGGTCGAGACCTTCATTTGGTTTCCTCGGTGGCGAGGGCGACGATCTTCTCTTGGAGGTTTGCGGGAACCTTCTGATACTTCAGGAACTCCATCTGGAAGGTCGCCCGCCCTTGGGTGAGCGACTTGAGATCGAGGGCGTAGCTCTGGACCTCGGCGAGGGGGACCTCGGCGAGGATCTTCGTCCCTTGCGTCGAGGGCTCCATCCCGTGGATGCGACCCCGGCGGCCGTTCAGGTCGCCGATGATGGCGCCGGTGTGGTCTTCCGACGTGCGGACTTCGAGGCTCATGATCGGCTCCAAAAGGCAAGGGGACGCCGCCTCGACGGCGAGGCGGAAGGCGTTCCGGCCGGCGAGCTTGAACGCGAGCTCGGAGGAGTCGACCGGGTGGAAGCTTCCGTCATAGACCGCGACGAGGATGTCGGTGACCGGGTACTTGGCGAGGATCCCCTCTTCGAGGGCCTCGACGACGCCCTTCTCCACCCCGGGGATGTACTGCCCGGGGATCGAAGCGCCCTTGATCTCGTCGGCGAACTTGAACCCCTCTCCTGAGTGGCGCGGCTCCACGCGCAGGAAGACCTCCCCGAACTGGCCGCGGCCGCCGGTCTGCTTCTTGTGGCGGTACTGGGCGGTCGCCGTCTTCTGGATCGTCTCCTTATAAGGGATGCGCGGCTGGCGCGTCTCCAGGGAGACGTTGTAGCGGTTCTTCAGGCGGTCGATGACGACGGCGAGGTGGACGTCGCCCATCCCCCACAGGAGCATCTCCTTGGTCACCGGCTCGCGCTCCACGGCTAGCGTCGCCTTGGTCGAGACGATTTCCTTCAGGGCAGCGCTCATCTTCTCCACGTCTGCCTGCGTCTTGGGAACGATCGTGCGGGAGAAGATCGGCTTGGGAAACTCGGGGAGGCGGAACGGCTCGGCGCCCGGCTGAGCTGCCAGGGTCACTCCCAGGGCCAGGTGCTCCGCCTTGCCGATGGCGACGATTTCCCCGCCCTCCGCCTGCGGGACGCGCTTCTGCTTCGTCCCTTCGAAGGAGTAGAGGTCGCGGATCTCGACCTTCCCCCCCGAGGAGAGATCGTACGAGGTCGTCCCCTCCTTGAGGGTCCCCGCGAGGAGCCGCACGTAGGCGAGCCGGCCGAGGTAGGGATCATTGGCAAGATTGAAGACGATCCCGGACCACGCGCCGTCCCCTCCCGGTGCCGGCGCGGGGGCGAGGCTCATCAGGGCGCCCATGAGGAGGTCGACCCCCTTGTCCTCGAGGGCCGACCCGCAGAGGACCGGGATGAGGGCTCCCTGGGCGACCCCCTTGGCGAGGGCGGTGGAGACCTCGGAGTCCGCAATCTCCCCTCCCTCGAGGAACTTCATCAAGAGCTCGTCGTCGAGGGAAGAGACCTCCTCGAGGAGGAAGTTCTTCCGCTCGGCGAGCGTGCTCTCGAGCTCGGGAGGGATGTCCTTCTTCCCCTTGTCGGCGAAGTAGACGGCGCGACTTCCAAGGACGTCCACCACGCCGACGAGGCTTCCTCCCTGCTTGATCGGGATCTGGAGGGGCACGAACTTCCCGCGGCTTGGGAGACGCTCGGCGAGGGCGGAGAGGGCCGTATCGAAATCCGCGTTCTCCCGGTCTAGCTCATTCACGAAGACGAGGGTCGGGCGCTTCAGCGCCCCGAGAAGTTCCCAGGCGCGCTCGGTCACGACCTCGACCCCCTTCTCCCCGTTCACGACGAGGAGGGCGAGGTCGCAGACAGGGACGGCTTTGTAGATCTCCTCCACAAACTCGCTTCCGCCCGGGGTATCGAGCAGCGTGATGCGAGTCCCCTTCAGGAGGCAGGAGCCGAAGCCAAGGTCGATGGAATAGCCCCGCGCCTTCTCTTCTGGAGACGCATCAAACGCGATCTGTTCCTTGATCCCACCTATCTTAAGAAGCGCCGTGGCGAGGGTCGTCTTGCCGGAGCCAGAGTGCCCCACTAAGGATATGTTCCTCGCTTTCCCCATCCAGCATCCC
>CAYHEK010000128.1:0-2936 GCA_964355545.1 uncultured Thermotogae bacterium
CGTCCCGATCACAGCTCGCATGAACTTCTGGAACAGGTAGTTCTCCTCATTCGTGCACCGCGCTGAGGCAAACCCAGCGATGGAGTCCGGTCCGTGTGCCTCCCTGATCTTGGTCAAGCGGGTGACCACCTCGGTCAAGGCCTCGTCCCAGGAGGCCCGTTGGAGGCTCCCGTTCCGCCGGATGAGCGGGTGGGTCAGGCGATCCTCTTTCTGGACGAACGTGTGGCCGAAGCGCCCCTTGACGCAGGTCGAGCCGAAGTTCGGAACGGCCTCGGCACCGCGTACCTTCACGATCCGGCCATCCTGGACCCACATCTCCAGCTGACACCCTACCCCGCAGTAGGAGCAGGTCGTCTGTGTCTTGGCCACTTCCCAACTCCGCGGAGGGCGCGCAGGGAGGTTCTCCAGGATGGCCCCAGTCGGGCAGAGCTGCACGCACTCTCCGCACCCATCGCACTCCGACGTCCCCCAGTGGCCGAGTCCGGCGGCGACCGCCGTCTCCACGCCGCGATACGCGTAGCTCAAGACCCCTTTCCCTTGCACCTCGTCGCAACCTTTGATACAGCGCGCGCAGACGATGCACTTCGATGGATCGTAGACGAGGACTGGCGAAGAGTCGTCCTTGGGGGGAAGTTCCCGCTGGCGAGGAGCGAAGACGCGGGACCGGTTGTCCAGGCCGTATCGGTAGGCGAGATCCTGCAACTCGCAGTCCCCTGCCGATTCGCAGACCACGCAGTCGCAGTTGTGCTCGGAGAGAAGAAGGTCGATCAGAAAGCGGCGTGTCGCTTCCAGTTCCTCGTCAAACGCCACGACGGACAGGCCCTCGCTCGCCTCGAGGGTACACGCGGGCACCATCCCGGGCCTCCCCTTGACTTTGACGACGCACAGCCGGCACGCGCCGGTGACCGAAACGCGGGGGTGATAGCACAGCCCGGGGATGTCGAACCCGTGGTCACGGGCCGCCTGAAGGAGGTTCTCGCGCTCTGGCACCTCGAGCGCCCGACCGTCAACGTCGATTAAAACCCTCTTTCCCATTAGCGTGCCCTCACCCCGCCTGTCTGCCCGGCGAGAAGCTCGGCGCGGAAGAACTTCATTGCGCTCTCGAGCATCGGATAGCAGGATTGGCCGAGGGGACAGAGCGAGGTCTCCCGCATGCGTTGCGCGACCTCGAGCATCGTCTGCACATCCTTGTCCGACCCTCTCCCCTCGCCGAGCGCGTCCATTTGCTCAGCCAGCCGGGCCGTCCCCAACCGGCACGGCACACACTGCCCGCAGGATTCGTGCGCAAAGAAGTGAAGGATGTCCTGGAGGAGGGAGGCACCTCGGCAACCCTGGTCCAAGACGAGCACGGCCCCCGAGCCCAGCGCAGCCCCGCGCGCCGCCAGGGCGTCGCACTCAAGCGGCACATCCAGCATGTCCGGACCGAGAAAGACCCCCGCCGCGCCGCCGATGAGCGCCGTCTTGAATTCGCTCCCCCGTCGCATCCCTCCGCCGAACTCGAAGACCAACTTTCGCAGGGAGATCCCCATCTCCGCTTCTACGAGACCCGGACGGGCGACCGCTCCGGAGAGCGGGTAGAGCTTCGTGCCCGGGGAGGACTCCGTTCCCAACCGCCGGTAGGCAGCGGGGCCGTCGCGCACGATGTCGGGAACGTTCGCCAGGGTCTCCACGTTGTTCACGACCGTCGGCTTGGCCCACAGGCCGGCTGTCGCCGGATACGGAGGCCGCAGACGCGGGAATCCGCGTTTCCCTTCAATGGAGTCGATGAGAGACGTCTCTTCCCCACACACGTACGCCCCTGCGCCGCGGTGCACCTCTATGTCGAACGAAAACGGAGTTCCCAGGATCTTCTCTCCCAAGTAGCCCGCCTGGCGTGCCTTCCCGACCGCCTCCTCGATTCGCCGGATCGCCTGAGCGTACTCCCCGCGAATGTAGATGTAGCCACGGCTCGCGCCGATCGCATACGCGGCGAGCGCCATTCCTTCAAGAACCCGATGCGGCGTACATTCCAGCAAGACTCGATCCTTGAACGTGCCCGGCTCCCCTTCATCCGCGTTGCAGACGAGGTACTTCGGTTCTCCGACGGCCTGACGGGCGAACTCCCACTTGCGCCCGGTTGGAAACGCGGCCCCACCCCGACCACGCAACCTCGCCTCCTTCACCGCGCGAAGGACCTCGTCTGGGGTCATCCGGGTGACCGCCTTGTTTAAGGCTTCGTACGCCCCCGCGGCCACCGCATCCTCCAACCGTCCGCCCATGTCTCGTAGAAGGCGACGTGGCCCCCCCAGGATGGTCGCCGGGCCTTCCTTGGGGCCGACCCACCTGGACTCTCTCGCCGTCGCGAGGAGCTTGGGCAGATCTTCGCCTCGCACGTCGTCATAGAGAGCGTCGTCCAACAACAAGGCCGGAGCGTGATCGCAGGCGCCCAAGCAGCTCGACAGCTCGAGAGTGAACTCGCCATCGGGTGTCGTCTCGCCGGGCGAGACACCGAGGAGCCCCTTCAGTCGATCCACCAGTTCTCCACCGTGGGCCAAATGACACTGGGGCGACTCGCACACGCGGATGATGTGTCGGCCACGAGGACTCTCACTGAGCATGGAGTAGAAGGTCGCCACTCCGTGGACGAACGCGAGAGTCAACCCAAGGTCTTGCGCGACCTCCTCCAGCACCTGTGCCGCCAGATGGGTGCTCGGCACTCGTCGCTGCTCCTCGCTCAAGCGAGCAAGAAGGCTGGAAACCGGAGATCGGCCGCCCGTCACGTTCCGGCCTTTCTCAAGCACGTTCCCTCCTCGTGTCTCCTTGGAATCTCCCTTCACACCGTGCGAAACGTCACGACCCGAACTTGGGAGACCAGTTGTTGTAGCCGAAGAGGATCGGCAGGACCTGCCCGCTGAAGCGAGAAAGGCCCCCGTGCGCCGCTTCGCGCTCCCCGAAGG
>CAYHEK010000129.1:0-2921 GCA_964355545.1 uncultured Thermotogae bacterium
ATCACGCAGAACCCAGCGGGCCCACTCATTCTTACGCCGAAGAACCCTTCAGCGTGCCCCCCCCTCTTCTCCCACCACCCAAGGCGTGAAACGCCTTCACCCGGGAGATGCACCAGACTACTTCCGAAGGAGGGGGCTTGTCAACCCCTCCGCCCGCTTGCCGGCGATGGACCAAGATGCGGTATAAACAGAGCGAGGGGTCGGTCCTCTTCGTGCGGCGTCGGCAAGGAGGGGCGGAATCCCAAAGGAGGTGGCTTCCTGTGAACACGAAGCGCTTCACCATTCTCCACTCGAACGACATGCACGGAGACTTCCTCGCCGAAGCGAAGGGTGGCCAAGGGAAGCTGATCGGCGGCCTCTCGCTCCTCTCTGGCTACATCAACCGGGTGCGCCGCGAGGAAGAGAACGTCCTCTTCGTCATCTCTGGCGACATGGTCCAGGGCTCGATCATCGACTCGGAGTACCGTGGCATCTCGACGATGGAGATCATGAACTACCTCGCCCCCGACGTCGTCTCCCTCGGGAATCACGAGTTCGACTACGGCCTCCCGCACCTCCTCTTCCTGGAGAAGGTGGCGAACTTCCCGATCGTCAACGCGAACCTGTACCTGCGGCCCTACCACAAGAGGCTGATGCGGCCCTACCACATCATCCAGAAGGCCGGGTTCGACATCCTGTTCATCGGGATCATCACCGAGAAGATCCTCGCCGACCTGGGGAAAGACGAGCAGATCGCGAGCTTCATCTCTCTCGAGGAGGCCTCGGCGGAGGTCGGCCGGATCACGAACGCCTACAAGAACGACGACATCGACCTGACGGTCCTCCTGACCCACATCGGCTTCGAGTCGGACCTCGAGCTCGCCCATCTCCTCCGGCCGGAGTGGGGCGTGGACCTGATCATCGGCGGACACTCCCACACCATCCTGGAGAAGCCGGCGGAGGTGAACGGGATCCTCATCGCGCAGGCCGGGGTGGGGACCGACCAGGTGGGACGGTTCGACCTCGTCGTGGACGACGACACGAACAGCGTCGTGGACTACGCCTGGCGGCTCGTGCCGATCAACGACGAGCTGGCGGAGCCCGACGCGGGGCTTGCCCGCTACATCGACTCGTTCAAGGAGGTCGTGGACCGCAAGTACCAGACCGTGATCTCGAAGTTCGCGCAAGTCCTCACCCACCCGACCCGGATCGAGGAGACGGCCCTCGGGAACCTCGTCGCCGACGCGATCGCGGAACGGGCGGCCGCGGACGTCGTCCTCGTGGGGAGCGGATCGATCCGCAAGAAGGAGCTCGGGCCCCTCGTCACCCTGGGCGATTTTGTCTCCTGCTTCCCGTTCGAGGAGACCCTGTCGCGATTTGTGGTCGCGGGGGAGCACCTCTCGCGGATCTTCGGCCACATCATGCGGCCGGAGAACAGAACCGGAGAAGGCGAGTGCTACCAGACGAACTCGGGCGTGCGGGCCGTCTACGATCCGGCCAGGCAAGAGCTCGACTCGCTCTGCGTCCGCGGAAGACCCGTCGAGGACCGCGCGCCCTACACCCTCTGCCTTGCGGGCTATCACGTGCGAAACTCCGCCGCGTTCCTCGGCGTCTCCCAAGAGGAGCTCGCGCGTCTCGAGCCGCCTCGCCTTGTGTGCACGTCCGTGCGCGACGTGCTCGAGGAGTACTTCCGCAACCACCAGAACCTCCGCTCCGCAGTCGAGGGGCGGCTCGTCTACGAATAGGACGGACCCTTCTCCCCGTCCTCCGCGGTTGGCAGGGAGGAGGGTCTCCTCTAGAATAGGCCGAGGAGCAAAAAGACTTGAACGAGAAACGGACAACGAAACGGCTTGCGGCTGCAATCGCCGCTACATCCCTGGGGATGGGGCTTCTTCTCCTCCTCGGCTGTTTTGCGCCGCCGGTCGACGTGGCCGGGGCCTGGGCCGGCCTCATCACGTGGGCCGAGGGCGAGCCGCTCGAAGGCCTCACGACCCCCATCACACTCGTCCTCGCGCAGGACGAGGCGGCCCTCACCGGCGAGGTTCGCCTCATGGCTGGCCAAACGTCGTTTGCTCTTGCGATCACCCAGGGGAAGGTGACCGGGAACTCGTTCACGATCGAGGCGGCGGGCACTCTCACTCTCCCCAACACCTCGCCGATGGCGATCCGCATCAGCCTGGAAGGGACCTCCGACGGGACTCGGATGTCCGGCAGCGGGACCGAGACGATCGACGGGGTCGTCCACCGCTTCGACTGGGAGGCCGACCAAAGCTGAGGCGGGCCGAGGCGCGCGGATCACGCCGCGCCCTCCGACGCTCGTCCCCGATCCAGGGAGCGCTCGCGGAGGAGGGCCATCGTCTGGATGAGCTCCTTCGACTCGCCGCGGAGGAAGTCGTGGAGCCGCGAACAACCCTCGTAGTCAGGGCACGCCGCGCAGTTTGCGAGCCCCTTCTCGACGGCGCAGGCGCGGATCGTGCACCCAGCGCAGTACTTGGCGAGGAACGGCTGATCGGCCGGCCGACAGCCGAGGCAGACCCAATCCTTCGCCGAGAAGGCACCCTCCCAGAACGATCCCGCCGCCTGTTCGAGGAGGGCGATGTCGCCGGCCACCGTCCCTTTGTACGCCCGGCAGTTGTCGCACTTGATCCCGCAGTAACCGAGCATTTGCGTCACCTCTCTTTCGCGCGTGGAGTGCTCCTCCTCGCCCGACTAACCATCATTCGCGATATTGACGGTTAAAAGATACGCAAGACGCACGGGCTTGTCAAGAGCGCACCGTCGCCCAGGCGGCATGGGAAGGAGGAGGGATGCCAGGGAGAAGGGGCGCTACTACACGGACGGAGAAGAAGCAGGGGCCGTTCACCAGGGAGGGCTGGCTCTCCTTAGAGCGGGCTCTTAGTGCCTCCACTCAGCGAGAGGGCTTGGTGGCCACCTCAAGGTCC
>CAYHEK010000130.1:0-2914 GCA_964355545.1 uncultured Thermotogae bacterium
GCAAGACACTGCTGCGGGGTCGGCGTAATCGTACTCCGATTCCCACTTGTGGCCAACACGTGGCAGCGCCCGGGCACGGCTTCGAGATCGGTGGGTTTGAGAGGGAGAGCGGAACAAAGGCGCGTGGAGCCCGAACGATAGCCTCGCCGTCCTCTAAACGAGGAAGAGGATCGCCACACCCGCCATGGCGAGGAGCGTTCCCGCCACGGCTCGCGGTCGGATCGGCTCCTTGAAGACGAGGCGCAAGAGCGGGAGGAGGAGGACGGGCGAGAGGGCCATCAAGGTCGAGGCGACCCCGACCGGCGCGAGCTGGAGCGCGACGAGGGAGAGGGTCACGCCGGTGACTGGGCCGAAGAGGGCCCCGGCGGCCTTTGCCCGCCGACCGTTCCGCCTCAGAGCGCCGATGACAGGCTTTGGATGAGCCGCACGCGCAGGAGGCCTTGACGTTGCCGGATGCGCTCGCCATGGGCTCCGCGGCTTGATCAGAACGAGCCTCGCTCTCAGTCGGCCCTTCTCAATCATTGACAACCAGGTGGGCTGAGGCTATAAGGAGTCCAGGACAACGGAACTGAGTGCCACGATATGGCACGGTGACCAGTGCCAGGGAGGGGGGAGCCCTTTTTAGTTTGCGATAAAGACGTGTCCTAGACGCCCCAAGGCGGTGCAAGGCGGGAGGTGCTGGGGTGGAGATCTACCGAGAAGAGGTTGCTGCATGGATCTGGCGCAATGGCAAGATCATCCCTTGGAACGACGCGTTGGTGCACGTCAATTCTGTTGGCCACGCCTCGGTCGCTGGGATTTTCGAAGGGATAAAGGCCTACTGGAATCAGGGAGACAACCAGCTCTACCTCTTCCGGCTTGAGGATCACCTGGACCGGTTCCTCGCCTCGATCAAGATGGTCCGCTTCGGTTTTCGCTACAGCAAGGAGGAGGTCGTCCAAGCGACGATTGACCTTCTCCGCGCGAACGAGTACCGACGGGACGTCTATGTCCGCCCCTACGTCTTCCAGAAGGGGATGATCCGCGAGCTCCTCCAGGCCACTCCAGGGAAGGAGACGGAGCTCATCATTGACAGCTGGCCGTTCGACTCGTACCGGGATCCGAATCAGGCGCTTCACGTCTGCGTGAGTTCCTGGACCCGCATCTCCGACAACGTGCTCCCTCCGAGGATCAAGTGCTTCTCAAACTACCACAATGGCCGACTGGCGGCGATGGACGCCAAAGTGAGCGGTTACGACTGGCCGATCCTCCTCGACGGCCAGGGGAAGGTCACCGAGGGGCCGGGCGCCTGCCTTGCCATCGTCCGCAAGGGGGTTCTGGCTACGACATCGACCACGGGGAGCATTCTTGAGGGCGTGACCCGGGCCGCCGTCCTCGAGATCGCGGCCGAGGTCCTCCACATCCCCTGCGAGGAGCGCCCGATCGATCGGACCGAGCTCTACTTAGCAGCGGAGATCTTCTTCATGGGCACGGGGTGGGAGATCATGCCGGTGGCGTCGGTGGACCGGCTCCCGGTCGGGGACAGTCGCGTTGGCCCGATGACCCGGGCGATCCAGAAGGCGTTTGGGGACATCGTGCGCGGGAAGGACCGGCGCCATCCGGAGTGGCGCACTCCGGTCTGGTAGGAGGACCTCCTTGGCGAAGCGGCCACTCGATCTCGAGCCTCTCCTGAAACCGCAGAGCATCGCCGTCATCGGTGCATCGGAGCGGCCGGGGGTCGGGCGGCAGGTCCTCGAGAACCTCCGCCAGCTCGGCTTCCGCGGGGCGGTCTACCCCGTGAACCCTGAGTACGAGCGAGTCCTCGGGCTAAGGAGCTACCCCTCCCTCCGCGAGGTCGCCCGCGCCGGGCACCGTCCGGACCTCGTCGCAATCCTCCTCCAGCGCGACGCGGTGATTCCGGTGCTCGAGGAGGCGGCCGAGATCGGTATCCGTGCGGCGTGGGCCTTCGCCAGCGGCTTTGCCGAGGCTGGAGACGAAGGGCAAGCCTGCCAGGCGGCCCTAGCCCGTATTTGCCGGGATGCAGAGATCGCCTTCTGCGGTCCGAACTGTGTGGGACTGATCAACCCCCTCGCCCCTGCGGGGACCTACAGCGCGCCGATCTCCCCTCTCCTGCGAGGAGGTGAGGTCGGGGTGGTGGCTCAGAGCGGGTCGATCTGCCTCGCCTTGGCAAACAGCGACCGCGGGGTCGGCTACAGCCTCCTCGTCTCGAGTGGAAACGAGGCCGTCCTCGACGCGACCGACTACATCGACTACCTGGTCGATGACCCAACGACGCGGGTCATCCTCGCGTTCATCGAGGAGTTCCGCCGTCCAGACCGGCTCCTCGAGGTGGCCGACCGAGCGAGAGAAGCGAGGAAGCCTGTCATCCTCCTCAAGGTGGGGAGGTCCGAGGCCGCCCAGCGCGCCGCCGTGGCTCACACAGGAGCCTTGGCGGGCTCGGATGCGGTCTATGACGCCGTCTTCGAGAAGTTCGGCCTCCTCCGTGTGTCGGACCTCGACGAGATGCTGGAGACCGCCGAAGCCTTCGTCCGCCTGGGTAACCGCCTGCCGAAGGGGAACCGACTGGGGCTGATCACCCTCTCCGGGGGGGAGATAGGCCTCCTCGCGGACGCGGCTCTGGGCCGTGACCTCATATTTTCGGCGTGGTCCGAAGGAGCGACGCGGGTCTTCCAAGCCTCCCTCCCTGCCTACGCGTCGATCTCCAACCCGCTCGATGCGTGGGGGAGCGGGAAGATCGAGGAGACCTACCCCCCCTGCATTCGAGCGGCAGCAGGGGAGGACGGGATAGATCTCGTGATCCTATCCCAGGATGCGCCGCCGGGGCTTGCCCCGGCGCAGGTGGACCAGTACCGTGTGGTTGCCGAAGCGGCTCGGGATACCGCGCGGGCCACGGACAAGCCGATCGTCGCAATCA
>CAYHEK010000131.1:0-2913 GCA_964355545.1 uncultured Thermotogae bacterium
CGGACAACGTCACCCTGTAGGTCAATGGAGAGGATCTCGTCGATCGAATCGATCTTCCCTGCGGAGAAGAGGAACCCGGCGACGAGCTCCCGCTCGTCCCCGGGGCTGCAGGAAGAGATGAGGAACCGCTCTCCCCGAACGACCAGACAGAGCTCCCGCTCGACGACCAGGGCGTCTTCCACCTCTTCCGTCCTGCCCGCGTCGATGCGGGTCACAGAGCGCTGGGCTATTTTCTCCACCGATCCCTTGCTCCCACCACCACACAACAACGAAGGGGTGACTCTCCCTCCACGGGCTACTTCTCCGCGTGCCCCTTGCGGATGTAGACGATCCAATACAGGGTCGAGACGAAGAACGCCCCGCCGATGATGTTCCCGATCGTCACGGGGATCAAGTTCCGAACGATCATTCCCCCCACAGTCAAGTTTGCAAAGGGCTCCGTCAACCCCGCGGCCGCGATGACGTCCCACTTCAGTGCAAGCCCCATGGGGATGAAGTACATGTTGGCGATGCTGTGCTCAAAGCCGCTCGCCACGAAGGCCATGATCGGGAAGAAGATGGCAAAGATCTTCCCGACTACGTCCCGCGCGGAGACGGCCATCCACACGGCCAGGCACACAAGCCAGTTGCAGAGGATCCCTCGCGCGAATGCCTCCAGGAAGGTGAGGTTGACCTTGGCATCGGCGACCTTGAGGGCGGAGATCCCGACGGCGAGGTTGTTCGTCTTCCACAGCCCACTCCAGTACATCAACGCCACCAGGAGGAGCGACCCCGCGAGATTGGCGAAGTACACGATCACCCAGTTGCGCAGGAGCTTTGGGACTCCGACCTGCCGGTCGAGCAGGGAAAGGAAGATCAGGTTGTTCCCGGTGAACAGCTCCGCGCCGGCGATCACCACAAGCATCAGGCCGACGCTGAACACGGCCCCGCTCATGAACTTCGCCATTCCGACACCAAGGAAGCCTGCCAGGTCGTGGGTGACCATGGTCGCGAGCTGCGCCCCGAAGCCGATGTACACGCCGGCAAGGATGCCGAGCACTGAAAGGCGCAGCATACTCTCGTTCGTCTTCTTCACACACACCGTTCTGGTCAGCGTATAGGCGACCGTCGCCGGAGTCCTGCACTCAAACTCCATCTTGTCGATCCTCCTTCATCACTTTGGCCTTCTCTTTGGGTTCTCAAGTCGACAGGCAGCAACCTTGTACTCCGGGATCTTCGATTTCGGATCCAAGGCGTCATTGGTCAGCCGATTAGCCGCCGCCTCGGCGAAGTGGAACGGAATGAACACCGAGCCTTCGGCCACCCGCTCGGTGGCTTTGACCTTGGTCTCGATCTCCCCGCGCCGCGTCGTCACCCTCACCGTCCCGCCGTCAGTCAGGCCCAAGCGAGCCACGTCGCTTGGATGGATCTCCGCGTAGCCTTCCCGGACATACGCGTTCAGAGCCTCCGCTCGCCGGCTCATGGACCCGGTGTGGTAGTGATACAGGATCCGCCCGGTAGAGAGGATGAACGGGTAGTCCTCGTCGGGGAGCTCGGCCGGCGGGATGTAGTCGACTGGGTGGAACTTCCCCAGCCCACGGCTGAACTTCCCCTGATGAAGGAACGTCGTCCCGGGGTGATCGTCATTCGGGCAGGGCCACTGCAGCCCATTCCCGCGCAGCCGCCGGTGGCGGACCCCGCCGTAGATGGGAGTGAGGGAAGCGATCTCATCCATGATCGCCGCGGGGTGGGCATAGCGCATGGGATAGCCCAGGCGCGTCGCGTACTCGCACAGGATCTCCCAGTCCGCCCGCGCTTCACCCGGCGGATCGATCACTTTGTTGACCAGGAGGACACGCCGCTCCGTGTTGGTAAAGGTTCCGTCCGTTTCCGCGAAGCACGCCGCCGGCAGGACGACGTCGGCAAGTTGTGCCGTCTCCGTCAGAAAGATGTCCTGCACCACCAGGAACTCGAGGGCTTTGAGAGCTTTCTCTACGTGATTTAGATTGGGGTCGGAGACCATCGCATTCTCGCCCATGAAGACCATCGCCTTCACCGCTCCTATAGCGGCAGCGTTCATCGCCTCCACGATCGTCAGGCCTGGCTTGGCGGGAAGCTTCCGCCCCCATGCCCGCTCGAACTTCTCCCGCGCCGCGGGGTCGACAACCTTCTGGTAGCCGGAGTAGAGGTCAGGCAGCGCGCCCACGTCGCACGCTCCCTGGACGTTGTTCTGGCCGCGGAGCGGGTTCACCCCGCTCGACGGCTTGCCGATCTGACCGGCGAGGAGGGCGAGGTTCGCTAGGGAAAGGACGTTGTCCGTCCCCGTGATGTGCTGGGTAATCCCCATCGAGTACACGATCGAGGCGGCCTTGGCCCGTGCGTAGAGCCGCGCCGCTTCGATGATCTCCGCGGCCGGAATTCCGGTGATCTCCTCTGCGCGCTCCGGGGTGTACGCAGTGAGGATTCTCTCGCACTCCGGAAGGTTTTCCGTCCTCTCCTTGATGAAGGCGTCGTTCTGCAGACCTTCCGCTACGATCACGTTCATCATCCCGTTGATCCACGCCACGTCGGTCCCGTTCCTCTGACGAAGCCACAGGGTCGCGTACTTGACGAGATCGATCCTGCGGGGGTCGACGACGATCAGCTTCGCTCCGTGATAGCGGACCGCCCGCTCGATGCGGTTGGCGATCACCGGGTGCGTCTCCGTCGTGTTCGACCCGGTGACGAGGATGCAGTCCGCGTGCTCCAACTCCGCGATCGAGTTGGTCATCGCCCCGGATCCAAAGGCGGCAGCCAACCCGGCCACGGTCGAGGCGTGGCAGAGGCGCGCGCAGTGATCGACGTTGTTCGTCCCGATCACGGCTCGCATGAACTTCTGGAACAGGTAGTTCTCCTCGTTGGTGCACCGCGCTGAGGCAAACCCAGCGATGGAGT
>CAYHEK010000132.1:0-1693 GCA_964355545.1 uncultured Thermotogae bacterium
CCTTGAACGCCGATGCCTGCGGGCACATGATCTCTCCCCTGCTCGAACGCCTCCCGCAGGGGGAGAGGCCGCCGGAGACCCTCATGAAATCGGCCAAGAACCTGGACCGACACTACATCCCATCCCGCTACCCGGACAGCTTTGGCTCCGGGACGCCCGCCGACTATTACACCGCGGAAGACGCCGAACGCGCGATCCGCGATGCGAAGGAGATCCTTGAGTTCTGCGCGAGTCGCATTCGCTAACAAGGAGGAGACCCTCGCCTCTGTCAGGCGCTGGCTCTCCGGACTCGCGCGCTCCCGCCGCGAGATTCTTCGCGCGGTCGTCTTCGGCTCGTACGCCCGCGGAGACTACCACCCCCGAAGCGACGTGGACCTGCTTCTCGTCCTTGGCGATCATCCCGAGCCGTTCCACCGCCGGATCGCGGAGTACCTTCCGGATGGGATTGGAGTCCCAGTGGAGATCTTCCCGTACACACAGGCGGAAGTCGCCGCGCGCCTGGCCGAAGGCGATCCGTGGCTTGGCCGCATCCTCAAAGAGGGCGTAGAGATCTACAAGAGAGACGAACAGGAACGCTCCGATTCTTGACCTTGTCCAGCAGCACCCCTCCATGAAGCACGGCACCGATGTCGCGATCCCGCGCCCCAGGCGACCCTCCCCGAGTCGAAGAAGGCGAGCCTCGAGGTCCTGCCCTCCCCCCGTGTCCCCGAGCCGAGAGCGAACGAACAGGACTGCGGCGTGCAGGGAATCCAAAGCTAAACATCTCAGAGAAAACCTGCTACGCTAACACGGGTCAGTCCACCTTGGTGAAGGCCGGCTCCATGCCGTCGATCCGCGAGGGTCTTAGCCGAGGGGACTGGCTTTTCTTATGTCAACCGAGCGTGCAGGACATCCAAAGAACACCCCAAGAGCTTGCCTCAGCTATAATGGTCCTTGCACTACAGTGGCGGTAAGGACAGGCCGGAGGTCGTCTATGCGGAAGTACCTGTTCTCGGTCGTTGTCGAAAGGGATGAAGACGAGTACTTCGCGTTCTGCCCGGAGCTCCAAGGGTGCTACTCCCAGGGCGAAACCTATGACGAAGCCTTGCAGAACATCAAAGACGCCATGCACCTTCATGTCGAGGACCGCCTGGAGAACGGGGAAGAGATTCCACAAAGCGAGTCCGTCAGTCTTACGTCTCTGGAAGTGGCCGTGTGAAACACCGGCTTCCGCGAGTAACAGGACTCGAAATGAGAAGAGCCCTGGAACGAGTGGGATTTTCCCTCGCTCTTAACCCCTGTCTCTTCAACATACGAACTCTGAACTACGAACCAGAAACCTCACACCTCGCCCTCACTTGCTACCCACTACCAGCCACACGCCACTTACCACCCGCCACTTGCCACCCGCCACTGACCCCGAACTCCGCAGGCCGCCAGCGCCTTGTTTCGATAGAATGAGGTCATGTACGTCGCGACGATGGAGACGGCCGGGGCAAGGAGGTGTGAACCCATGAACCAGGACTTCTATGTCGTGATAGAACGAGACGAAGACGGCCTCTATGTGGGCGAGGTGCCGGGCCTCGAAGGCTGCTACTCTCAGGGACTCACAATCGACGAGCTCCTCACGAACATCCGGGAAGCGATCCTTCTGTGCCTAGAAGAAAAGGGAAGCGAGAAGCTACCCGAGTTCGTAGGCATTCAGAGAGTAAGC
>CAYHEK010000132.1:1793-2906 GCA_964355545.1 uncultured Thermotogae bacterium
GGACTGATCCACTCGCTCAACCGGAGCCCCGACGACGAACAACGCACCAAGAACTAACCACCAACCACAAGCCACCCACCACCTCCCACCCGCCACTGGCCACCTCCCACAAGCCACTTCCGTTTGCGGTCCCTTGCCTTTCTCCCTATGATCGAGGGCGCGTACAATCTAAGATGGGAGGTGAGGCCCATGCGCTCTCTTCTGGCCTATGTGGAATGGGATCCCGAAACGAAGCTCTATGTCGGGATTGTGCCCGGGAGCCCGGGAGCCCACACCCAGGGCGCAACTCTCGATGAGCTCAACGCCAATCTCCGAGAAGTCGTGCAGCTCTGCCTGCAAGACTCTACGCCGCTGAGGGTCTCCTATGACACAGCGCCCGACCTAGCAGGAGGTGGAATCGCATGAACGTCAAGGACGTGCTCCTTCGAGAACTCGAGCGCCTCTCGGATCCCGATTTTCAGGAGGCGATCGCCTTCATCCGGTTCCTGCGTCACAGAGCCACTCAGGAGATTCTCGCCACCGCCAGCCTGAGTGAACCCGTTCTGAGTAAGGATTGGCTTCGCCCAGAGGAAGACGAGGCGTGGCGCGATTTGTAAAGGGAGACATTGTTGTACTCCCCTTCCCCTTCTCGGACTTCTCCCAAGAGAAGAGGCGCCCGGCCCTTGTTCTAGCCTCCTTCGAAAACGGCGACTGCATCCTCTCCCAAATCACAAGCCAGCCGGTCAAGGATCAGTATGCCGTGCCAGTACGCGACGAAGACTTCACCGAAGGCAGCTTAAGACACGCAAGCAACGTCCGCCCCAACAGACTCTTCACCGCCAACTCCGAGATTGTTCTCTACAGAGCAGGACGCCTGAAGTCGGAGATGACATCCGGTGTCATCGCACGCGTCGTCCAAATCCTAGAGCGAGGTGCCTGAGGTTGCCCACCCTGGCCAACTGTTGCTCCGAACCTCGCCCTCTACTCACCTGCTACATGCCCCCAGCCACAAACCCAAAACTGCCCTCCCCTCGCCACGCGCCACAAGCCACCCACCATCTCCCACACGCTACTTGCCACTGGCTAGTTCTTTGTTGGTGGTTCTTAGTTGGCGGTGGTTGGCCCCGCGACGAT
>CAYHEK010000133.1:0-2826 GCA_964355545.1 uncultured Thermotogae bacterium
CCACCTCGGCGGCCCGGCGACGATCACGGGCTACTTCGGCGGAATCGGACAGCCGAACGACCACGCCCTCCTCTGGCTCGACGAGTTCCTCCGCTACTACACGACCTACGGGATTAGGCAGGTCCTGAACGTCAACCCGGGGACGGTTCTCCTGGGCTACCTCCTCCACAAGCTCGGAGTCGACATCGAGTTCAAGATCTCGGTCTTCATGGGGAACGACAACCCCTACGCCGCTCTGTGGACGTTGCTCGCCGCGCGCCTCTTCTCCCGTGAGGACGGGACGACCTCGCTCATCGGGTTCAACTGGTCCAATTCCGTCACAAACGAGACGATCGAGCAAGCCTCGCGGATCCGCAAGGCCCTGGGCCTCGAGGACTGCGTGCGCTTCGAGCACCACATCACCGAGACCTACAAGTCGATCGTGGTCCAGCCCTACGACCGGACGGCGGAGCTCGTCCTTCTCGCGGCGAAGGTCCCGAACCTCTCCGCCAAGCACGAGGGTGGGATCCCGGAAGTCGACGGCGCGCGCGAGCATCCCTCCGACGTCCTCGACTACTTCATGCCGAAGAGAGAGATCGAGGCGCAGGGGCTCATGCCGGCCCTGGAACGTAACTACCTCGACAAGCATGATGCCCTCAACCGGACCGCGACCGCCCTGACCGAGAAGGGCCTCTCCTTCATCGCTGCGAAGCACCTCCATCGGTAGACCCTTGCTCCGGGCCGGCCACTCGGCTATCTTCCCGGCCCTTTCAGTGGAGTGAGGTAGAAGTGGATGGACTACGCGGCGCTCAGGCAAAAACTGGATGACGAGACGATCGAGTTCGTCGACCTGCGCGCGGCCGACTTCGTAGGCCGCCTCCGCCACGTTACCCTCCCCACATCGCGGTTCACCGAGGACCTCGTCCACCGCGGGGTGGGGTTCGACGCTTCAAACTACGGCTACTGCGACGTGGCAGGAAGCGATAGGGTCCTCATCCCGGACCTCGAGACGGCGTACTTCGAGGAACACGACGGCGAGCGGATCCTCGTCCTCATCGCGAGCATCTACGACGCAAAGACCGAGGAGCCCGCACCGTGCGACCCACGGCGGATCGCCTCAGCTTCGGCTTTGGCTCGTACGCCGCCGATCTCTACCAGGGAAACCTCGAACGGACCGCCCCGCGCGACCTCGACGAGGCCCTCGCCGCCTTAGCCGAGGACCACGACTACCTCCTCGCAGGCGGCGCGTTCTCGGAGGCGCTCATCGAGCGGTGGATCGAGGTCAAGGGAAAGGAAGCGGCCGAGGTCTCCGCGCGTCCCCACCCGCACGAATTCGCGCTGTACTACGACCTGTAGAGGACTCCGCACAAGCCGCTCTTCTCGCTCTCGCTGTGCGCCACGCTTCTCCCTTCGAGTGGTCGGACCTTTCGCCAGCGGTCGCCCATCAAGTCAGAACTTGATCCAGACCTTTCATGGCTGTAGGCTGGCGTGCAGGAGTAGAGAGGTCAATAGGGGAGGACATCGGAACGTGGACGAGACACGAGGTCGCACCGGGGCCGCGCGATGGCGGATGTGCGAGACGGCATCGTTGCATACTGATCACCGCTAGGCTTCCCAGAGAATCACGTGGAGTGACATGGAGCAATCGCAGCTGAACTGGATCGCGAACTTCATCTGGGGTATCGCCGACGACGTGCTGCGCGACCTCTACGTGCGCGGCAAGTACCGCGACGTCATCCTCCCCATGACCGTCTTGCGCCGCCTC
The DNA here is from genome assembly GCA_964355545.1 of uncultured Thermotogae bacterium. Taxonomy (GTDB): domain Bacteria; phylum Bipolaricaulota; class Bipolaricaulia; order UBA7950; family UBA9294; genus JAPLGE01. The sequence goes on from CAYHEK010000133.1 coordinate 1,745, forward strand.
GACGCCGTGCTCGAGCCGACCAAGCAGGCCGTGCTCGACATGAAGGCCTCGCTCGACAAGGCGGGCATCGTCCACCAGGAAGAGGCGCTCCGTCAGGCGGCGGGACAGGCGTTCTACAACACGTCGAAGTTCACGCTGCGCGACCTGCGCGCCCGCTCGAGTCAACAGGCACTCAAGGCCGACTTCGAAGCCTACCTCGACGGCTTCTCCTCTAACGTGCAGGACATCCTCGACAACTTCGAGTTCCGCAATCAGATCCAGCGCCTGTCGAAGGCCGACGCGCTCGGCACGCTGATCGAGAAGCTCCTCTCGCCAGACGTCAACCTCAGCCCGAACCCCGTCTTGCACGGCGACGGGTCCGTCAAACACCCCGGCCTCGACAACCACGGGGTGGGCACCGTGTTCGAGGAACTGATCCGCCGCTTCAACGAAGAGAATAACGAAGAGGCCGGCGAGCACTGGACCCCGCGCGACGCCGTGAAGCTGATGGCGAGGCTCGTCTTTCTGCCCATCGCCGGCGAGATCGAGTCCGGCACGTACCTCCTCTACGACGGCGCGTGCGGCACCGGCGGGATGCTGACCGTGGCGGAGGAAACGTTGAAGGAACTCGCTCGCGAGCACGGGAAAGAGGTCGCGACTCACCTCTACGGGCAGGAGATCAACGCAGAGACCTACGCCATCTGCAAGGCTGATCTTCTCCTCAAAGGCGAAGGCGACGCGGCGGACAACATCGTGGGCGGCCCCGAGCACTCGACCCTCTCGAACGACGCGTTCCCTTCGCGCGAGTTCGACTTCATGCTGTCGAATCCCCCGTACGGCAAGAGCTGGAAGAGCGACCTCGAGCGCATGGGTGGCAAGGACGGGATCAAGGACCGGCGCTTCGTCATTGAGCACAACGGCGACCCCGAGTACTTGCTCGTCACGCGATCAAGCGACGGCCAGATGCTTTTCCTGGCCAACATGCTGAGCAAGATGAAGCACGGCACCAGGCTCGGCAGCCGCATCGCTGAGGTCCACAACGGCAGTTCGCTCTTCACCGGCGACGCCGGTCAGGGCGAGTCGAACATCCGCCGCTGGATCAT
>CAYHEK010000134.1:0-2776 GCA_964355545.1 uncultured Thermotogae bacterium
TCTGCGCGGCTCCTGCTGGATGGATCGGAGGCTGGAGGGCGACACTGGCCTTTCCGTTTCCGCTTGCCTACCGGTCACTTCGCCAGGGTGACGACGAGGATCCCGGCGAAGACGAGGCCGGCACCGAGGAAGGCCCCCCGCATCGGCCGCTCGCGCAGGAAGAGCACGCTGTACGAGAACGCAAAGAGCATGCTGGTCCCCCGGACGGGGGAGACGAGGCTCGCGGGCGCTCGCTCGAGAGCCGAAAGCCACAACACCCAGCCGAGGAAGGCCCCGGTCGCGGCGGAGACGAGCGCGTAGCCAAGGCCTTTTCGCGTCATCTTCCGCGGGATGTGAGCGCGGAGAAACGGCGTCACGAGGCTGATGCTCCCGACCGCGGTCACGGAGAAGACGAAAAGGAGAAGGATCGGCGAGATCCCCCGCTCGAGGGCGAGCTTGGAGGGAACGGTCTCGGCGATCCCCCAGAGGATGCCCGTCAGTAGGGCGAAGGCCGGACCGGCGCGCCTTCCGCGCAGCGCTCCGCCTGGCTTGCGCACGAGGAACCAGGCCCCAAGGACAACGAGCAGGGCGGCGACGAAGGCGCTCCAGCGGGCCGGCTCCCCGAGGAAGAGGACCGAGGCGGCGACGCCCCACAGGGGAGCGGTGTTCGACAGGGTCGTCGTCTGGTGCGCCGAGGTACGCTCCATGGCGAGAAGGTAGAAGAGTCCTCCTGCCGCGGCGTCGAGGACCCCGGCGAGCGCCGCGTACCCGAGCGGCACCCAGCCGGGGAAGCGAAAGCCGTTGCTCACAAGGCCGTAGACAAAAGCGAGGGCCGTCACCACGACCCAGCGGATGCGGGTGTAGGAGAGCGGGTCGGCGTAGCGGAGGGCCGGCTTGGCAAGGGTCATTCCGATCGCCCAGGTGGCCGCCGCGGCGAACGCAAGGAAGAACGCAAGGGTCGTCATTGGTAGAATCTAGTCCTTCTCATCTCTCATCTTGGCGAGGGCCACACGGATTCCTCTGTGAGTTCGTGAAGGCTAGCCGCTGTTAGCGGCCGCGGCAAGCGGCGGGGTGTTCGGCGAGCGGGCCGTGCTGCCCTATGGCTGCCTACGTTGACCGGAGAGCCAACTTCCGAGAGACTGGAAGCGACGAAGGAGGGAAGATGGATGCACTGCAAGCGATCCTTACACGCAGAAGCGTGCGGCGGTTCTCCCCAACGCCTGTCGCGGCGGAGGTCGTGACCGCGCTCCTGCGGGCGGCGATGGCCGCTCCGTCCGCGGGGAACGAGCAGCCGTGGGAGTTCGTCGTGATCCGGGACCGAGGAATCCTCGACGAGATTCCGAAGCTCCATCCCTACGCAGCGATGGCGAAGGAGGCGTCGGTCGTCGTTGCGGTCTGCGGGGACACCGCGCGCGAGAAGTACGAAGGGTTCTGGGTGCAGGACTGTTCGGCGGCGACGGAGAATCTGCTCCTTGCCGTGCACGCCGAGGGGCTCGGCGCAGTCTGGGTCGGAGTCCATCCGCGACCCGAGCGGGTCGAGGCCTTCCGCAAGCTCCTCGGGCTCCCGAAAACGATCATCCCACTCTGCCTTGTGCCGATCGGGTACCCGGCCGAGCCGCCCGCCCCGGCCGACCGGTTCGATCCCGCGCGAGTCCACGAAGACCGCTTCGCTCGCCGATAGGCAGAGAGGGATCCGTTGCCTCGGCGGGTCCCTCGCGTGTGTGGCGAAGTGGCCCGGTGGGAGTCGATCGAATCGAGTCTGCTTAGCTAGATTGGGGCGAGCCCTTCGGGGTTGCGGAAGCCTGATGGAGCTGGAGCAGAATTGGGATCTGCCCGTGTGTTTCGTGTGGGCCGCCGGGTACACGTCCGTTCAGGACGCTCGTCTTCTGATGGAGGGCTCTCGAGGCTCCTGCGATTGGCGTCTGAGCGCCTCGATGGTAGAATGTGAATGAACTATCCCTCGGGACCCCGTTTCCGGGGCCCCGAGGCTCGGCAAGCCCTTGCTCCCTAGTGGGGCAAGGGCTTCGTACGGCAGCCGCAGGAGCAGCGCGCGACCGGCCGGAGCGCGTACCTGTTCGCGGTCCAGAACGATCCGAACATGCGAATCACCTCCTTTCGCTCGATTCGGGGCTGTACATGGCGCTAGGCCACCTCGTCGTCCCTTACCTCGCTGACGAGCTCGCGCAGGCCCTCCTTGAGCGTGGCGATCTGTCGCGTCGCCCCGGCGACCTTCTCGAAGAGCGCTGCGTTCCCTTTGATCCCTTCGCGGATCATGAACGTCGCCGCGCTTGAGCGGCTCTTGCAGATCCCCGACTCGACGAGCATGTCGAGTTGGGCGAGGATGGCGTCGCTCACCCGCACCATCACCACGTGCTCGCGGTCGCAGAGGGCCTGCTCGATCGCGACGAAGAGCTGGTCGCCCGACGCGCAGCAGACCCTCTTTGGCTTCTTCTCCTGTGGGACCTTCTTGTCCTTCGTCATGATGGTCACCTGTTACATGTAACATTCTAGCAAGGCAGTCGGGAGAGGTCAAGGGTTGTCCGAGGAGCGCGGATCTTCGATCATTCGGGGAGTCCTTTGAAGGAGGAGACCGATTTTGGCCGACTGTTCGAACCTGAAGGCAAACCTCGCGCGCTGCTCGTGCACCTGGCCGGGATGTCCGCGGAAGGGACGTTGCTGCGAGTGCCTCGAGCACCACCTTGCTAACCGCGAGCTCCCCGCGTGCTGCTTCCCGCCCGAGGCTGAGCGGACCTACGATCGCTCCTTTGAGCGGTTCCGGACGCTTCCGCGCTAGCTT
>CAYHEK010000135.1:0-2658 GCA_964355545.1 uncultured Thermotogae bacterium
GCGGTGCGCGTCCTCGAACCTAAACCGTCACGGCAAGATCAGACCCCGCGCCCCCTCCTTCGAGGTCCCGCGCGCTTTTAGTGCCTTCAGATCAAGATCTGACCCTCACGCCTTGCAGCGAGGCATTATACGGGCCGGTTCCCTCTATGGACTACGGCGAAAGGAGGGTACCCAGCTTCAGAAGCGTTTCTTGCACTGTCTCCAGGGGCAGTCGACAGATGTGCTCCGCTTGACGCGCCCTCCAGTCGAGGCTCTTCACCTGGTCGGACAGGACCACTCCCTGCACCGGCTGGCCCTCAGGGATGACGACCTCGAACGGGTACTCCTTCACTTGATTTGTGATTGGGCAGAGGATCGCCAGCCCGACCTTCCCGTTGTAGGCCGACGGGGACAGCACAAGCGCTGGCCTTCTCCCGGCTTGCTCGTGTCCGGCCTGTGGATTCATCGAGATCCGTACAACGTCGCCCCGCTCCGGCACCTTCGCCATGGCCTACCAGACCTCGTCGCCCACTGCCGGGCCCGTATCGACCTCCCGATGGAGGTTGCTTTTTCGAACCCCCCGGAGCAGGTCCTCGAGCCTCGGCGCCGGTGGCCGGCTCGGCTCCAACACGATCTTTCCCCTGTCAACCCGCAGTTCGACCGAGGCCTCGTTTTCGAGCCCCACTTCGACCGCAAACGCCTTGGGAATCCGCACCGCTAGGCTGTTGCCCCAGCGCTGGACACGCGTTTTCATGCGAACCTCCCGAGTGTATATACAATGAGTATACTGCGTATGGGCGGTGGAACAAGGGGCGCATAGAGGGCTTGAGAGCCGGGATTGTCAGCAGCGGGAAATCGGGGTCGCATCTTGACTTAGCAGTTCAGTTGGTGGTCGCCAGCGCGGCCGCCGAACCTACACCACAACCTCGGCTTCTACTCCAGATTCCCAGATTCAAGCCAGGTTCAAGGCGCAGATTCACCCTGGCCCCTTGACTTCTCGGGCGCTCTTGCCCTATAAGTGAATCTATATTTGAGCACCTAGATCGAGAGACGAAACGGTGGGTCGTCAACGGGAAGTGAGAGATAAGGTGGCAAAGCAGTGAGGCGATTGCCGCTTGGCTTGCTGGGTCTGGGACTCATTTTGGCTCTTCTCGCGGGCTGCGAGGCGTTGACGCGGAAGGATTCCGTTCTACCGATGTCAGCGACGACGGGGGAGGACTTCATCGTGGTCTTCCAGGGCGACAGGGTCCCCCCGAAGGTGAGAGGAGAGCTGACGGCGGCAGGCGGAGAGGTGAAGAGGATCCTGAGCGAGATTGGGGCGGTTGTGGCGACGGCGAAGTCGGACGCGTTTGCGGCAAAGGCGGCGGCTCTTCGCGAGGTCGTGGCCGTGATCCCAGACGCCACGCTCAGTTTCCTCGTCCCTGAGACGCGGCAAGCTGACTTCACCGAGGAGAGCATCGGAGACGACGAGCCGCGGTTCTATCTCCAGTGGGACATGCGGGCGATCGCCGCGCCGGGGGCGTGGGACGCCGGGTACACGGGCTTGGGCGCTCGGGTTGCGATCCTCGATACCGGCATCGACCTCGACCACCCGGACCTCGCTCCAAACCTCAACCTGGCGCTCTCCACGTCCTTCGTCCCGGCGGAGCCATCCGCCGACGATTCGAACGGTCATGGCAGCAACGTCGCCGGGATCGTCGCGGCCGCGCGCAACGGCTGGGGCGCCATCGGCGTCGCGCCCAAGGCGGAGCTCGTCGCGGTGAAAATCCTGGCAGGGAATGGGTCGGGAAGCTTCAGCTGGCTCCTCGACGGGATTCTGTACGCCGTGTCGGTCGACGCGGACGTCATCAACATGAGCCTTGGGGCGTACGTCCCGCGCCGCGGCTTCGTCGACACCAATGGAACGTGGGTCGGTGCGAACGAGGTGGCCGGGTTCGTGGACTTGGTGAAGAAGGCGATCGACTTCGCGGTCCAGCAGGGAACGCTTGTCATCGCCACGGCGGCGGACTCCATGATCAACATGACCGACGACCAGGAGCCTCTTCACGTGCCGTCCGACTGCGGAGCGAGCCTCAATATCTCGGCGACCGGACCGCTCGGGCAGTCGTTCAACCCAGACACAAACCTGGACGTCGCGGGGGTGTACTTAAACCGCGAGACAAACGTCGACCTCGCGGCACCCGGCGGGAACACGGACGAGACGCGCCCGGGTCCCTTCTCCCATGCGCACGACTTCGTCTTCAACTGCTCGAACGACGGTCGGTTCATGTGGGCGGCGGGGACGAGCCAGGCCGCGCCGCACGTGGCCGGGGTTGCGGCGCTCGTCATCGAGCGCTACGGCCATTCACTCTCGCCAAGCCAGATCGAGGCGATCCTTTGCCAGACAACAGATGATCTCGGGAAGCCCGGCCGCGATCCTTCCTACGGCTACGGGCGGGTGAACGCCACGCGAGCGATTCGCTAGAGATCACTTTCGCCCCGAAGAGGTGAGGGGCAGAAGCTAGCGCGGAAGCGTCCGAAACCGCTCGAAGGAGCGGTCGTAGGTCCGCTCAGCCTCGGGCGGGAAGCAGCACGCGGGGAGCTCGCGGTTGGCAAGGTGGTGCTCGAGGCACTCGCAGCAACGCCCCTTCCGCGGACATCCCGGCCAGGTGCACGAGCAGCGCGCGAGGTTTGCCTTCA
>CAYHEK010000136.1:0-2629 GCA_964355545.1 uncultured Thermotogae bacterium
CCCTGATCGATCGAGCCGACCAGAGCCAAGTGGTGATGGAGAAGGGCTCGGACGGGCGGACCCTCTTCCGGAGTCGACTCCCGGCGGGGAAGCGAGGGGCGATCGTCGTCACCGCCGATCTTGGGCCGAAGGAGGCGATCGAGTCGACCGTCCGCGTCCTCGAGCGCTTTCTGAAAGACCTCGGGGTCGAGATCGTCGGGGCGCTCGTCGCGAGCCGCCTCCGCGCGAGGGACGACGCGGCGAAGGACGCGCTCCTCCTCGAGCGAGCCTTCGACCTCGGCACGAGGCTCGTCTCCTGACGCGGGCCGCCCCTGCGCTTCCAGGCGCGGCCTTGACAGCATGGGAGCCTCTTTCTATGCTACCTGACGTGTTTTAGGTTGCGCTCAGGCGAATCGTGAGTGGCACTTGAGTCCAAAGGAGAGTCCGGATGAGTGAAGTGACCGAGCTGGAAGGCTTGTTGAGGCCGCCGGCGATGGAGATGCCGCCCTACCCGCCCAAGGTGATCACCCTCGCGAGCGGAGAGGAGATGGTTGTCCGCCAGATCGTGCGCGAGGAGGTTCCCACTCTCCTCGAAGCCATCGCGCCCTTTATCTGGGTCGAACGGGACTTCTACGACATCGTCTCGGCACGGCTCTTCGCCGAGCTTCTCGCGTTCAAGCGCTATCGCGTGCGCGACGAGTACTGCCTCGTCGGCCTGATCGACGGCGTTCTCGCCGGGATCGTGAACGGCCGCGCCGACGGACCCGATCGGGGGATGAGCTACCACACCCTGACCCTGCGCCGCGGCCTGCGCGTGGGGGCGCACCTCTTCGCGGCGAAGATGGAGTATCACGTCGAGTTCCTCGGCGAGAAGGAGGTCCTGATCGTCGCGGAGAGCCCGATCGGGTTCCGCCGCTGGATGATCGAGTACCCGCTCGAGAAGAAGTTCGAGGTCTCCCACGAGCTCGGCGGGGTCCCGTCCTGGGTCTTGACTCAAGAGACCTACTTTGCCGCCAAGCCCAGGCTCGTTGCCGGGCGGCGACCGGTGCCGGAGGCGCTCCTCGAGACGGCGAAGACGATCAAGCTTCCGGAGACGAAACCCGCCGAGGCCCCTGCCGTGGAGAGGAGGTCGCGATGAGGGACGTCGCGATCATCGGCGCGGCGATGACCCGCTTCGGCCGCGCCGAGGTGAGCCTGGTGGACATGATGTGCCAGTCGGCCCTCCCGGCGCTCAAGGACGCGAACCTGGGCGATCGCCGCGTCGACGCCGTCGTCGTCGCCAACATGGGCGGCGCGCGGATCAACCGCCAGACGGCCGTGGCGAGCGCCCTCGTCGATCGGCTCTCTCTCTATCCGGCGGCGGCCGAGACGGTCGAGAACGGTCCCGCCTCCGGGTCCTCGGCGTTCAAGGTGGGGTTCCAGGCGATCGCCTCGGGGATGGCCGACCTCGTTCTGGTCACCGGCGGGGAGAAGATGCGCGCGGTCGATAACCTCGAGGCGACCGACTTCGTGGCGAGCCTCACCCATCCCGAGGCCGAGTACATCTACGGGGTCACCCTTCCCTCGCTCGCCGGCCTGTTTACCCGCCTGTACATGGAGCGCTACGGGGTCACCGCCGAGCACCTAGCGATGGTCGCGGTGAAGAACCACGAGAACGCGCTCAAGAACCCGTTCGCCCACATCCAGCAGCGGATCACGATGGAGGGAATCCTCTTCTCTCCCGACGCCGTGGTGAACAACCCGCTCGTCGCGGACCCCTTGCGCATGTTCGACTGCTGCCCGGTGAGCGACGGGTCGGCGTCACTCGTCCTCGCCTCGGTTGACCTCGCGAAGAAGCTCGGCCGGCCGATCGTGAATGTGGCGGGAATCGGCCAGGCAACCGACACGCATGCCGTGCAGGAGAGGAAGGACCCGACCGACCTCCTCGCTGTGCGGCAGGCCGCGGAGACGGCGTTCGGCCGGGCGAAGCTCGCTCCCAAGGACATCCACGTCGCGGAACTCCACGACGCCTTCACCATCCTCGAGATCGCCGAGAGCGAAGAGGCGGGGTTCTTCCCCAAAGGGAAGGGCGCCAAGGCCCTCGAGAAAGGGACGACCTCCCTCGCGGGGAAGCTTCCGATCAACCCCTCGGGAGGCCTTAAGGCTAAGGGACATCCGGTCGGAGCGACCGGCGTGGCGCAACTGGTCGAGCTCGTCTGGCAGCTTCGCGGAGAGGCGGGCGAGCGGCAGGTGGCCGGCGCGAAGAACGCGTTTGCCTGCAACTTCGGCGGCTTCGGGAACAACGTTGTCGCGACCGTGCTCGTGCGGGAGGACTAGCCATGGAGAAGAAGGTCACTGGCGTTCGCTGCAAGGCATGCGGCAAGGTGAGTTACCCGGCGCACTGCGTCTGTCCCGCCTGCGGGAAGACCGACTTTGAGCCCTTCGAGATCACGGGCGAAGGGAAGGTCCTAACCTACACCGACGTCTACGCCCTCTCCCTCGACTACGTCCAGCGCTACCTGCGCCTGGCGATCGTCGAACTCGATAGCGGCATCCGCGCGACCGGCCACCTCCTCGACGACGATCCGAAGATCGGGAAGCGCGTCAAAATCGAGATCGGCGTCGTCCGCCGCCACGCCGGCGAGGAGACCTACGGGCTCCAGTTTGTGCC
>CAYHEK010000137.1:0-2624 GCA_964355545.1 uncultured Thermotogae bacterium
GAAGAACTCGCAGAACGTCCTTGTCCTCCTTGGGAGTCCGAGGAAGGACGGGTCGAGCGCGTTCCTCGCGCGGGAGTTGGCTGAGGGAGCGAGGTCGGCCGGCGCGGAGGTGGAGGAGGTCGCGATCCAGGACCTCGCGATCCGGCCGTGCACGGCGTGCGAGGGGTGCCACCGGAAGGGGGGCCGCGGCTGCGTGATCGAGGACGACATGGGCCCTCTCTACGGGAAGCTTTCTCGGGCGGACGCGATCGTCTTCGCGAGCCCGATCTACTGGTTCACCTTCTCCGCCCAGACGAAGCTCGTCATCGACCGCCTGTACGCCTTCGAGGGCCCGGAGGGGAACGCTCTGCGCGGGAAGCGAATCGGGATCCTCCTCACGTACGGGGATAGAGACCCCGTGCGCTCCGGCGCGGTGAACGCCCTCCGGACCTTCGAGGACATGTTCCGCTACATCGGGGCCGAGATCGTGGGAAGGGTGTACGGGACAGGGTTCGACCCCAAGGAGGTCGGAGCCACCGAAGATCTCGCCCGCGAGGCGCGCGAGCTCGGGGTGAAGCTCGCTCAAGCGGCCTAGGTCCGCGCGTAGATGTCGAGGATGTCGCGTAGGATCGTTGCCGCGGAGGGGAGCGGGGTCGGCTCGTCGATCGTGGCGGCGATCGTCCCGTAGATGTCTGTGTAGTAGACGACCCCCATCCCGCGCGAGCCCAGGCGCCCCAAGGGATGGTCCTTGGCGAGGGGTCGCGGCGCGACGGAGAGGGAGTAGGTCCCGTCCGGACGGTGTTCGGCGAGGGCGAGGAGTCGGACGACGTTCCCGCGAGCGGCCTCGCGCCGCACCTCGTCCGCCGAGATCCCGCTGATCCCCGTTCGGTCTACGTCCTCAAGCCGCGCAGGGAAGTCGAGGACGGCGTTTGCGAGGATCATGAGCTTCGCCGCCGCGTCCCAGCCGTCGACGTCCCAGGTGGGATCCGCCTCGAGTTGCCCTTCCTTACGCCCTCGCGCCAGGGCCTCCTCCCAGGGGACCCCGGACGCGAGCTGGTCGAGGATGAGGCCGGTCGAGAGGTTGGGGACCGCCTCGAGCCGTGAGATCTCCGCCCCACGCAGGTCGCGCATTCCAAGGTAGAGGGCGGGGAGGCCGCCGGCCACGGTCCCGTCGAAGCGCAGGGAGACTCCCTTCGCCGCGGCGAGGTCGACGAGCTCGCGGTAGGCGAGGACGATCGGCCCCTTGTTCGGGGTGACGACGTGCATCCCGCGGGAGAGGGCAAGCCGGACGCAGGAGAGGCCGGGCTCTCCTCCCGCAGCGAGGTTCACCGGCGAGGCCTCGCACAGGAGGTCTGCGTCTGCCGAGCGGACGAGGTCCACCGCCTTCCACCCCGTCCGTCCGGCTCCAGGGTATTCGCCGATCGACCCGCCCGCGCCCTTGATGCGGACGACGACCTTAGGGTCAAGCCCGGCCGGGGCGTAGGCGGCTCCGCGGGAGTCGGCCGCGCCGACGAGGCAGAGGTCAAGGCCGTAGCGGTCTCGGATGAAAGCCCCTTTGTCCGAGAGGAGCCCTGCGAAGCGCCGGCCGATGTTCCCGAGACCCACGAGGACAATCCGCACGGAGCGCTCTGTCATACCGACCTCCCGAAGACCAAGTTCCGTCCTTTGTACCGGACTCCTCGCGGGAAGGCAAGCGCGGCCGAGCGCGCAGGCCGCGAATCTTCACAGGACTGCCACAGCGTTGGACCGGTTCCTTCACGCGGGCAGGGTACATTTCCACCGACCGAAGGGATACGAAAAGGAGGCTCATGGTGAAAAAGGTGAAACTAGGACTCTCGTTTGCGCTCTTGGCGGGGCTTCTCGTCGTCTTGTCTCTGAACGCGCCGGTCCTCGCCGCCTCCGGTGAGACGGCGGCTGAGCCGCCGGTCGACCTCGGGCTCCTCGTCCTGATCGACCGGCTTGAGCTCTCGCCGACCCAGATGCGGACGGTGCACGACGTCCTCGTTGGAATCCTTGAGGAGGGGAAGGCGGTCCAGGCTGAGCGGGATGCCTTCGCGCAGGAACTCATCCGCTTCAACGGAAGCGAGGAGGAGCTCGATTCGCTCCTTGCGGCGTTCGAGGGCCGGATCGCGGAGAAGGCGGCTTCGCTGCATGAGAAGATCGAAAAGGGGCTAGACGAGCTGAAGGGGACTCTCACGATCCGTCAGGGCGAGGTCCTCCGCGAGGCCCTCGGCCGCGCAAAGGGGCCGGTTGAGGAGTTCTTCGGGATTGGCCTGCGGGCCGGCCGCGATCGAGTCGAGGGAATGACCCGCGGAATGCAAGGCTCCAATCAGGGAGTTGCGGTAGGGAATCCGCTCCGCGAGCGGTTGCAGAAGTTCCTCGCCAAGCACCCGGACCTCGAGGGCGAGCTTCTGAACGCCCTGCGCGGACCGGCTGCGGCCGGGCGAGCCCAACCGTCCGGAGGACGAGGTCGTCAGCCTGGAAATCAGGTCTCGCAGTTCCTCGCCGGCCGCCCCCTTGTCCGCGCCGAGTTTGGCGAAAGGCTCCTTGCCCGGCTCGGCGAGGTGGTGAAGATCCTCGAGCTGAAGCTACAATACGTCGAGTAGGCGACTGCATCCCCGGGCGGGACCCAAGAGCGGGTCCCG
>CAYHEK010000138.1:0-2573 GCA_964355545.1 uncultured Thermotogae bacterium
GTACGACCCAAGCTTCTTTCGCAGGCCGACCCAGTCGAGGGCCTCGGCCGCCTTCTGCCTGCGGTCCTTGACCTTCCCAAGCTCGAGGGGGAGGAGGACGTTCTGCCAAGCCGTCATCGATTCGTTCAGGTAGTACTGCTGGAAGATGAACCCGATGCGGTTGCGCCGCACGCGGGAGAGCTCGCGGTCGCTCTTCCGCGCCGCGGGCTCGCCGTCGATCAAGACCTCGCCCCGCGTCGGTGTGTCGAGACACCCAAGCAGGTGAAGGAGCGTCGACTTTCCAGACCCCGAGGGACCGATGATCGCGAGGAAGTCGCCGCTTTCGACCTCGAGGCGGGCATCCCGTATGGCCCAGAACTCGCCCTCTCCTTCGCCGTACGCCTTCCAGACTCCGTCCAGTTCGATTCTCATAGTTCCCTCAGCGCTCGGATCGGCTGCGTCCGCGCCGCCATCGCGGCCGGGTAGATCGCCGAGAGGGTGCCTACAGCGACCGCGACGAGAAGGCAGATCCCCACGTAGGCGAGCGAGAACTGCGGCGACGCCGCGATGCCGAAGCCGCTCGTTCTGGGGAGAAGGAAGGACGCCGCATACCCCAGGGCGAGGCCAACCACCCCGCCGGCGAGCGAGACGAGGAGCGACTCGGAGACGAAGAGGTTGAAGACGTCTCGCTTCGTGGATCCCAGAGCCCGGAGGAGGCCGATCTCCCTCTTCCGCTCGTAGACGGCCATCGTCATCGTGTTCATCGTGGTGAGGACGCCGACGACGATCGCGATCCCGGTGATGAGGATGAGGGTCTGCTTGACCGATCCGAAGAGCCCGATCAGGGTGTCGAAGACCTCCGAGGGTGGGACCGCCTGAATCCCTGCGATCTTCGCCAAGGCGTAACGCGTCTGCGTCACCTTGGAGACGTTCGTCGTCTCCACCAGAATCCCGCTCAGCTTTCCCTCGAGCCCTAGCACCTTCTGGGCGACCGGGAGGGCGAGGAAGACGAACGTGTCGTCTCTCCCCTTCGTCTCCTCGAGGACCTTCGTGACCGGAACGGTCACCTCCGAGTACAGGTCGATCGCGAGGCGGTCTCCCTCTTTCAGCTCGAGCTTCGTCGCCACGTTGCTTCCGACGAGGGCCCCGGTGAGGTCGGCCGTCCCCCAGCTCTTGACTTGGAAGACGTCCTCGGTCGTCCCGTAGATTGACGCGAGCGTGCCGTTCACCTTCGCCTTCCCCACGACCACGGGGACGGTCGCGCGGACGTTCTCGGTTTCCCTGACGTGGGAAACGACGTCCTCAGGAATGAACTCGGCCATGTCCGCGCCCTGCATCAGGGAGAGCGTCAGGGTGTACGGACAGCCGATCGGCAGAAGGAGGACGTGCGCTCCGAGCCCGCTGATCTCCCGCTCCAGGGCCCCTTCGATTCCCGAACTGAGAGCGAGGAGGGCAAAGAGCGTCGCCACGCCGATCGCGATCCCGCCGATCGTCATCACGAGCCTCGACTTGCGCTTCTTCGCGTTCGCGTAGATGATCCAGATGTTTGTCTCCTTCTATTCCTTCTTCCGTTCCTCCGAGAGGTCGGGGAAACCCCTAGAGGCAGGCCCACAGGAACTCGACGTACTCGGGCGAGGTGAGCACCTCGACGTCCGCGGCGAGGTGGACGTGCGAGGTCGTGTGCCCGTGCGGCGCGAGGAATCCCATGAGCGCCTCGCTCTCTACCTCGTGCACGTAGGTGCAGACCCCGGTCGCCTCAATCGCGTACCCCTCGGCCTGGATCCCATCAACGAAGTAGTTGTCCACGGGGTCCGCGTTCTCCATCCGGTCGCGCCAGGTGAGCGTGACGGCCGTGAGCTTCCCCTGCTCACCCAGGCTTAACAGGACGTCGAGGACGGTGATCACACCGGCCTGGAACACGTCCGACCGAACGTTGTGGGCGGTCACCGTGACGTCGTTGAACGCGAGGGTCGCTTGCGGGGAGCGGACGGTCACCTTCGGAAGGACGACCCGGCCACCGTTTGACTTGAGCCGAGCGACCTGCTCGCCGAAGTCCTTGTAGATGGCCGCAAGGCGGTCCGGGTTCTCGAGGTAGAGCTGGATCGCCATCCCGTCCTTCACCGGGTACTCGTCCATGCGCACGACGGGGCGCTCGAAGGCTCCTCCCGCGTAGTGGGCGTCGTACCACCAGCCGCTCTTCCCGTTGAGGGACAGGATGACGTAGGTCTCAAGCGCCTCGTCGTACGTGTACTCCATGGGGATCGTCCCGGCCTTCGAGAGCGTCGCGAGGACGTCGAAGACCGAGAAGTGGCCGGGGCGGAAGACATCCTTCCGGAGCGTCTGGATCTGCGTCGGGTGAAACTCAAACGTGCCCAACCCGCGAATCTCGACCGTCCCTTTGTTCGACGGCGGCCGTCCCACGTGCGCTCCGGCGGGCGGCGCCCAGCTGCCCGCGGACGGAAGCAGGACACTGCCTGCGTCTTCCGCACTCGCGCCGATCCCCACTGCGACGAGCGTCGCCACTGAGATCAGAAGCCCAAGAACCCTCGTCGTCATTCTGTTCCGACTGCGCATCCACGCACCTCCTCAAGAGC
>CAYHEK010000139.1:0-2529 GCA_964355545.1 uncultured Thermotogae bacterium
GTGCCGGCCAGCAGGCGGAGCTGAACAAGCTTCTCGCGCGCCCCTAGCCTCGAGGTAAGCGACCGGGAGAATGGGGGTCAGATCTTGATATGACAGCCTCTTGGAGCTAAACGACACTGAAATCCAGCCAAGCTAAAGACGGGGTCGACTCCGGCAATCCAAGACAGCAAGCTTCTTTCTGCTCACCTGGCTCCCCAGTCCCTACGCCGCGACTCCACTGGACTACGTCCCTCGCAGGGCCTCTTTCGCGCGGTCGAGATGATCCACGGCCAGGACGAGCTTGTTTCGCCCAACGGCCGCGTAGACCGATTCGACGTTTACACCCGCGTTCGCCAGTCGGTCCAGCACCCCTGCGAGTTCGCGCGGATGCCCTCCCACGTCCACAACCAGCACTTCTTTCTCCTCGAAGGAGATGTCGAGGGAACGCAGGACCTTGCGGGCCTTGGAGGCATCGTCCGCGACCAGGCGGATCATCCCTTCGTTCCTGCGACCCATTCCCGCGGCGACCTCAATGCTCACGCCGACTTCGGCGAGGGCGGCGGCGACCTTCGCAAAGCTGCCGGGTCTGTTCTGGACGGTGAGCTGAAACTCCCTCACGGGGATCGCCTCCCTAGACATGATAGCACGGCGGGAGGATGGATGCGTCCGTTCGGTCTTCCAGAAGCCGGACAGAGTCCGCCCGTGCTAGTGGCTCCCATGTCCACTCCGCGACCAAGGCGGCTGGGTCAGGCGAACGGGAGGCGGGAGACCGGGACACACGGGCGCCCCCCATCGACCGCACGGGGGCTCGAGTGGAGAGAATTCCATTCCCTATTGACAACCTGGCGGAGCCGGGATAGAGTGGCCAATTTGGCATGAAGACTCCTGGTGTCGGGTTTCTTCGAAGTGAAGCGGCTGCGGCTGTCCGCACGGCTGTGGGGCGCGCTTCATCCCGCGCGGGCCGGGGTGCCGGCGAGGCGCCTGAGTCCAGTGGGAGTCGGGGGTATCGGGTCGGGAGCGAAGCCGACACGTAGTTGCCTCACTCCCCGCGGCAGGAACTGACCCTGCATGACCAAAGCCATCCTTTCTGTAGTTGAGCTTGCCGCACTTTTGCTTCCATCGGCTCTTCTCCTGGGCCGGTACATGGCGCGCGTCTTCCAGGGTGAGCGCACCCCTCTCACCTCCGTCCTCCGGCCGCTGGAGACCCTCGTCTATCGGGTCTGCCGGATCGACGAGAAGCGCGAGATGTCGGCCCGGGCGTACGGGGCCGCAGTGGTCGGGTTCACGTTCGCGAGCATCGGTCTTCTCTTTGCCCTTCAGCTCCTGCAGAGAGTCCTCCCCCTCAACCCGGGTCGGCTCCCGGGCGTCCGGTGGGACACGGCCCTGAACACGGCGATCTCGTTCGCCACGAACACGAATTGGCAGTCGTACGCCGGCGAGACGACGATGAGCTACCTGACACAGATGCTTGGACTGGCCGTTCAGAACTTCCTCTCCGCGGGGGTCGGAATCGCCGTGGCCGTGGCGATGATCCGCGGTTTCGTCCGCAGAGAAAGAGAGACGATCGGCAACTTCTGGGTTGACCTCGTCCGATCGATCGTCCACGTCCTCCTGCCGCTCTCCCTCGTCTTCGCGGTTGTCCTCGTCTCTCAGGGGGTCGTGGAGACCCTGCGGCCGTCCGTCGCCGTGCAGACACTGGAGGGCGCGCGCCAGACGATCCCTGTCGGGCCCGTCGCCTCGCAGGAAGCCATCAAGCAGCTTGGGTCAAACGGCGGGGGCTTCTTCAGCGCGAACTCCGCGCACCCGTTCGAGAACCCAACAGGCCTCTCCAATCTCCTAGAAACCCTCGCCATCTTGTTGATCCCGGTCGCTTTGGTCTTCGCCTTCGGGCGGATGATTCAAAACCGCCGACAAGGCCGGGCGCTCTTCGGCGCGATGGGCGTCCTGTTCTTGCTGGGGCTGGGGGTGGCGCTCGTCGCTGAGCTAGGAGGGAATCCGCTCCTGGAGAAGGCGGGCGTCTCCGGGGGCGTGAACCTCGAGGGGAAGGAGACACGGGTCGGGGTTCCGGCCTCGGTCCTGTGGGGTCAGGCGACGACCGCCACGTCGAACGGTTCGGTGAACTCCATGCACGATAGCGCGATGCCACTCACTGGCCTCGTCTACCTGTTCAACATGGGGATCGGCGAGGTGGTCTTCGGTGGGGTCGGGGTCGGACTCATCGGGATGCTCTTCTACGTCGTCCTCGCGATGTTCGTCGCCGGACTGATGATCGGGCGGACGCCGGAGTTCCTGGGGAAGAAGCTCGGCCCGTGGGAGATGGTCATGGCGGTGGTCGGGGTCCTCCTCCCGCCGGTCGTCCTCCTTGCGTGCGCGGCCGTGGCCCTGGTTCTGCCCGCTGGTCTGGCCGGCCTGGGGAACCCGTCGGCCCACGGCCTGTCCGAGGTACTGTACGCATACACGTCTGCGGTCGGCAACAACGGCTCCGCCTTCGCCGGGCTCGCCTCGAACACACCGTTCTACAATCTGACGTTGGGTCTGGCTATGCTCGTC
>CAYHEK010000140.1:0-2521 GCA_964355545.1 uncultured Thermotogae bacterium
CGCGGTTCGGGGCGCAGCGCGTGGTTTGCCCCCGGTGAACGCTCCACTTCTCAAGCTGGTCTCGCCGACCGCCGCCGACGCCAGCCAAAGACTCTGCGGCAGAGGGCGAGCAGCCCAGACTGTCAGGCGGGCGACCGCGCAGTGCCGCCGTCTAGCCCGTGCGCGCAGTGGCGACGGGCAACTCAAATAGACAAGGCCTCCACCGTCTCGGGGTCGAGTTCGGTGAAAGTTCGAAGCTTGTCCACTACGGGGTACTGGACTTGAGGCGTGCGGCCGCCGCTCGCGCGTCGTCTAGGCGGGCGTATGACTCGTCGGTGGATGCCTCCTGGCCTCAGGAATCTCCGTCTACATGACTTGGCAGGGGGGACTTTGTTTTTGGGTTCAAATGCCGATTAGTGTGGAGGAGGCCAAGATGGGAAGCGAAGGGACGTTCGAGGAGTTGGTCCAAAGGCAGTACGAGCGGGTGAGCTCAGGGGTGCTGCGCCGCGCCCTCAGGGTGCAGAGTGACGTCCTGCAGACGACCGGCGACTTCCTCCGGCGCCGGGGTTTCATCGAGATCCTGCCGGTGATCATGTCCCCCGTGACCGACCCTCTCCGCCACGCCACCGGGCGGGCGGAGATCGAGTACTACGGACACCACTACCAGATCACCCGGAGCATGATCTTCCACAAGCAGATCGCCATCATGGCCCACGACCGGATCTTCGCCTTCTCCCCGAACATTCGCCTCGAGCCGGTGGAACTCGCCGACACGGGGAGGCACCTTGTCGAGTTCACTCAGCTCGACCTCGAGATGAAGGGCGCGACCCGGGACGAGGTGATGGACCTGGGCGAGGACTTGCTTATCGATACGCTCTCCCAGATCAAGGTGCGCTGCGGCGAGGAACTCGAGTTTTTCAAGCGGAAACTCGTCGTGCCGAAGAAGCCGTTTCGACGGATCCCGTACCGGGAAGCCTACGACCGCTATGGTGCGAGCTTTGAGGTGATCGTCTCCCAAGAGCACGAGGAGCCCGTCTGGATCATCGACATAGCGCGGGAGGCGCGCGAGTTCTACGATCGCGAGGACCCCGCGAGGCCCGGCACCTTGGTGGATATGGACCTCGTCTATCCGGAGGGCTTCGGCGAGGCCCTCTCGGGAGGGGAGCGCGAGCACACGCGCGAGCGCATCGAGAAACGGATGGCGATGTCGGGCCTCAACTTCGCTGACTTCGAGCTGTACCTTGCGTGCGCCGCACGGGGACTCCCACCGTCGGCCGGGTTCGGGATCGGGATCCAGCGGCTCACCCGCTTCCTCTGCGGTCTGAAGAGGATTGAGGATGGGGTCCTCTTCCCCAAGGTCCCCGGCGAGCTCGCGCTGTGAGGCGACGCGCCGGGCGATTGACGACGCTCGACGCCTCGCCTAAGATCGAACGGCGCACTGGGAGATCGTCTAATCCTGGTAGGACGGCAGGCTCTGGACCTGCTGATGGGGGTTCGAGTCCTCCTCTCCCAGCAAGCGCGGAATGCGCTTCCAACCGCCATTTCCGAGACCGAGTGTTCCGCAGATCCGAACTCGCTTCCTGCCTTGAGTAATCCCACGGCCAGCACTCAACCCGGACCGTTCCGAAGATGACAGGTCAACATCTTGTCTGGAGCATCTATAATGCACGGGAAGGAGGCGGAGATGGACCACACCTGGGATTTCACGGTGATTGTCGCGTGTGCGCTGGCGGCGGTTCTCGCGGTCAGTGGGACACTCGTTCTGCAAGCGCAGAAGGCAGCGCAGCTAACGGCCGAACGAGATGCGGCAGTCGCAGCCCTCGAGTCGAAGATCGAGTCTGAACGGACGGCGACGGAGTCGGAGCTCGCTCGGTTGCAGAGTCAGGCCGGGAAGTCAACGACGGTCACGGTAACGCAGGAGGTAAAACCAGAAATCACCGTGGAGGCTCTGGTCACCATCGAGGAGAAAGTCAGAACAGAAGCTGCGACGGCAATGGCCTCCGAACGGGAGAGGGCAATCTTCGAGGAGACGGAACTCCATTGGGATGTCCTTGACCTTCAGTTGCGGACCATCGCGCTTGAGCTCGAGATCGTCAGCTGGCAACTCGTCCGTTACGGTGAGAAGCTCGAGGAGATCGAGCTCGGGCTCCGTGAGGTAGTGAATCGCCTCTCATCCATACGGCGGGCCCTAAGGCTGAAGCCCGAAGCGTGAGGGACGGTCTATAGTAGCGCGAAATGACTGCCTCAGAACGTAGGATCAGATGGTCCACTCGGTCGGAGGGTCCGTCTCGGAAATGGTCCCGCAGGCTCCTTCTGTTTGGCCTCGCCTCCGTGTTCATCGTGGGCACTTACATCTACCTCCAAGCTCCGTCCCTGTGGGGCATGCCTTCCCCTGGCCGCGGGGTTGTTCCCCACCTGGAGGCGACTAGCCTGGGCCCGCGATAGGGCCGTTCCACTGGAGGAGCCGCAGACTGAGTGTGGAGGAGATGGCGGACATTGCAGTTGCTTCCCCCACAGGATCGGTCCAGTTACGCAGGGGTTG
>CAYHEK010000141.1:0-2442 GCA_964355545.1 uncultured Thermotogae bacterium
GTCACTCAAGTTTCTTAGAATGCCCCACTGGGTTCCGAATGTCCGAAAGCCATGTACCCACAGTTTGGCGCGAGCATCAAGACGGCCTTCGGAAAAGACTATGAGACCGCGCTGAGCTTTTCTGGCTTCGTGATGATGCCGCATGAGCAGGATGTCGAATCGGTGGCAGAGTTCCTCAGTCGCACGTTTGACGGCGTTATCTCCGTACAAGGACGCGTTCTTCTCAACAACTGCAGCGATCAGCGCTAGGCCCCTACCGCGCACCTGGGTGATGGCTGCACCGATCCCGGCGAGGACCCTAGCTCTAGTGGCCTCGGGGACCTTTCGCCAGAACTTGTCCCCCGAGTTGATGTCCGCAGCATGATATGGGATTGGTTCGTATCCGGGTAGCAATGCGTTCTGAAGGTCATCAAGGCTTTTGGAAAGGTAGAACGTCTGCCTTTCGAAGATCGCCAGGCCGGCAAGCACAAAGTGCCTATCCTTAGGATCGGTCTCATTTCCGGATTCATCAACATATAGGATGTACATGGTGGAGACAGTATAAGACTTGGAGACGACACCTACAAGAAAAAGGCGACTGCCGGCATAAGCCTTCGGGCTCCAGTAAGGGTGCCCACTCAGTCGCAGAACTATAATATAGAAAGCCGCCGCTGGCGTCAAGCTCCAGTCTTGTCTCACGCAAGATGAGCATGAGCAGGGAGGCGTTTTAATAGAGTCCCCGGTGTGGTGTAGATTCGGCGGCCGCGAGGCGCTCGCGTTTGTGAATTCGAGGGACACAAGGCTCATTTCTAGCGGTGGGACCTGGCCTTGTCCGACGCGGTTTGGCCTTGTGTGGACGCATCCGCTCCTATACGGAGCAAGTGGCCCCTCCACGTTGAACCGTCTCTCGCCGATGGGCGGGATCGACCTCCTGGCCGCGCACCCACGATGGAATGACTCACTGGTCGACGGCCGGGCCTCTCGTGTACGGTGGGTGAGTTCAAGCGCGGGCGTGAACCGGGCAGACATGGAGGCGCTCGGCGGCATACGTTCGACAGGAGGCCGGAATGGCGGGCACGATCATCCCCACAGCGGCGTGCACCGTTCTGCCGATCGCGGTCTTTCTTTGGTACTTCTACACGCGGGACGTCCATCGCGAGCCTCGCGCGGTCCTCGTGCGGACGTTCTTACTTGGACTCTTGTCGACCGTTCCAGTGATTGTCCTCGCGTTTCCTCTCGATCGGTTCCATCCGCGGTTCGGCGGCCCACTCCAACTCGCGCTGTACGAGGCGTTCATCCTTGCGGCGATTCCCGAGGAACTCCTCAAACTGCTCGTGGTCAGGGGCTACAGCGCTCGACGACAAAGCTTCGATGAGCCGATGGACGGGATTGTCTACGGGGCAACGGCGGCGCTGGGGTTCGCGGCGCTCGAGAACGCACTGTACGTCATGGATGGGGGCTGGATGACGGCGCTCGTGCGGGCGGTGACCGCCGTGCCGATGCATGCGGCGGCCGGTGCGATCCTCGGCTACGGCGTCGCCCGCGGCCGGTTCTCCTCCTCCGGCCGTGCGGCCGTGTTGACGGCGTGGGGCGCCGCGGTGCTCGTCCACGGACTGTACGACTTCGGGCTCTTGGGAACGGCGAAGCTCGCGGAGTCCGCGGAGGGCTCCGCGAGGGAGGGCCTGGCGATCCTCGGTCTCCTTCTGCTCGCGCTCGGGGTCCTTATCGGATCGATCTCTTGGACGCTGCGGACGGTCAGGCGGCTGCGCCGCGACCAGCTGGCGACGCGCGAGGAAGAGATCACCAAGCCGTGACCTTCCCCAATAGGAGAGCGCGTATAATCGCGCCAAAGGACGGTCGGAATGCCCGAGCTTCCCGAGCTTGAAGTCCTGAAGGAGATCCTGACGCGTCGGGTCGCCGGCCGGGAGATCACTGCCTGCCGCGCCCTGCGGCCGGGGCTATTGAAGACGGTCACCCCGCCCCTTGAGGCGCTCGTGGGCGAGCGCTTCGCCGCGATCGGCCGGCGGGGGAAGCACCTCATCTTTACCCTTCGGCCAGACCTCCACCTCGTCGTCCACCTCATGCTCGCCGGCCGCTTCGTGACCTGCAAGAGCGCGACGCGGCCGACGAAGGCGACCGGCCTCCTTGTCTCCTTCGCCGACGGGGAGGACCTGCGCCTGGTCGAAAACGGCCCAGTCAAGCTCGCCGCTGGCCACGTGGTCGTGGACCCAGCGCGCGTCCCTGCGATCGCCAAAGCGGGGGTCGAGCCCCTCTCGCCTGAGCTCACCGTCGAGTATCTCGCGGAGATGACGAGGGACAGGCGCCGCCAGGCGAAGAAACTCCTCACGGACCAGGAGATGATCGTCGGGATCGGGACGGCCTACGCCGACGAGATCCTGTTCGAGGCACGGATCTCGCCCATCCGCTTCGTGAACACCCTGGTACCGGAGGAGGTCGCTCGCC
>CAYHEK010000142.1:0-2361 GCA_964355545.1 uncultured Thermotogae bacterium
CTAGTCTAACCCACCTCCGGCGACGCAGGCCAACGCGTCCAGTGCAGCCGGCAGGCAGACCTCAGCCTGAGTCAATGGCCCTGAGAAGCGTACGCATCTGCTCAGCTGGCGGCCAAGGGGAAGTTCCAACCTCGTCCACTATGGGGAGCCAGCGCCTGTAATGCCCTTCTGTTGGGCCTTACAGTATCTCGGCGCATTCGCATTGCCAGATTCCGGAAGCCGGCTTGTTCACCCCATCCATGGTCCAATTCCCTGGGATCAGGTCAGCTCGCGGCGCCGTCCTCCGGAAAGAGACGCGCCCCCCGTTCCGGTTCGAACGAGGGGCGCAAGTAGTCCTGTGTCCGTCAGCTAGAACAGGCTTATCGCCGCGGAGATCGACACGTCGATCGTCCATGCCGGAGCGCTGGGTGTCTTGGAAAGGGAGACCTGGAGCCCGACGTCGGCCCTGCCGACGACGAAGCCGACGAGAAGCGTTGCGGCGTGGCTCGTGCTCGCGTCGAGACCGAGCGGCTGGACGCGCTGGAGGGTGTACGTCGCCAGGAGCGAGCTCGTCTCCGACAGGGCGCGGTCGTACGACGCCCTCACGGTCAGCGTGTTCTCGTCCATGATCTGGAACGGCCCGGAGAAGCTCGCCCGGAAGAGGAGTTGGCTTGCCGGATCCGGGGCGAGGGCCGCGTCGGCTGAGGCTGTCAGGAGGAGGTCCCGCGACCCGCCGTAGGGGTCGACGAGTTCGTACCCCAGACCAGCCTGCACCGCCCAGCCGCAGTAGCGCTCATCCCCGGTGGCGAGGATGACGTCCTCGACCATCAGGACCTGCCGCGGGGCGAGGGTCGCGCCGGTGGCCGTCTGGATCAGGTTGACCACCTCGGCGGCGAGGTCCTTCACCTCGGCGTACTCGGCGCGCCGGCCGATCGCCTTGGCGATCCCCATGAGCGTGTCTCCGGCGAGGGACTGGGAGATCGCCTTTGCCTTCAGGAGCTCCTTGTCAATCGTGAACGCCTTGGCCAGGGGGGTGACATCGGAGAACCGCCCGTAGCCGACCCCGGCGCGGAGGTTGATGCCGGGCTGGGGTTGACCGGTGGCAATCGACGCCTCCAGGCCGCCGAAGCCGAAGAGAGGGGCTTCCTCCATGAGGTAGTAGCGGAACGTCCCCGCCCCCTCACCGAGTCCGGCCGTGGGGACGAGGTCGGTGACGAGGACCTCCCCGCTCCCGGCGAGGCTGAAGCCGATGTTTGGGGAGTCGTAGAGTTGGCTGAAGTTGAGAGCGGCGCGCCCACCGCTCTCATCGACCCCTACCGTTGCCCCGTCGTCGAAGTAGCGATAGCTGAACGAGAGCGCGAGGTCGCTCAGGTTCGTCTCCGGCGACACGTAGTCGCACAGGTTGACCGACGCAGCCACCGCGGCAACACCCACGAGCAAGCTCGTGATGCCGAGAAGAACTGCCATCCTTTTCATAACCGATCACCTCCGGGGGAAGTATACACACAGGGCGCGAAAGAGAACAAAGAGGCCGATTCTGGCGGTCAACCCGGACCGGTTTGAGGGGGGCAGCTCGAGGGAACCTGTACATGCTTAAGTGGATAGCAGTGCAGAATTGGTTGTAGCGTCCATAGAGTGCCACCGCCGTCGCGGGGAAGGTACACAGGGATTGACAACGGGTGATGGACGGATAGGATACTCTTACTAGTAAGACGGAGGGGAGAGATGCTCTCAGCCGGAAGGCTGTCCACCAAAGGTCAGATTGTGATCCCAAAGAAGGTGCGCGACGAGCTGGGCCTTGAGCCTGGCGACCCGCTGGCCATTGGTGTCAGTGGGGACATGATTGTGCTCCGAAAGATCACGCTAACTGACCTGCTGCAAGAGTCGGAGCGGAACCGGCGGGAGGGGAAGACCCTCTCGCACGAGGAGACGTTCCGGGACCTGGTCTAGGGCGGTAAGGCGTTCCGAAGAGCCCTGGACCCTGCGCTACGATCCGCGGGTCCGCAAGCAACTGGAGAAGATTCGTGACAAGGCGGTCATCCGCCGGATCGACCAAGCAGCCGCTCACTTAGCCGTCACCCCCTATGCCGGAAGAGAGCTCGTGGGCTATCCGGGCGTGCGCAGTGAGCGCGTGGGGACGCCGAGCGGTGAGTACCGCGTCCTCTACCAGATCCTAGAAGAGGAGCGAGAGGTCTTCGTCCTGCTCGTTGGCTCGCGCGAGGAGGTCTACGGCCTTCTTGAGCGACGCGAGAAGTGACCGGTCTGACACCCGCGGGAGGGCGGCAGACTCGGCCATGAACGCATCTCGGGATAGAATGGCTTCGAGCTAGAGGGGTGGAGGTACGCGTGACCGAGGACAACTGGAACAACAAGCTCTACTAC
>CAYHEK010000143.1:0-2260 GCA_964355545.1 uncultured Thermotogae bacterium
CTCAAGTCCCCTTGAGCGGTCTACCCCCGTACACCACATCCGTGGACTCTAACTTCCGACGCTCCACTAAGAACTAACCACCAACTACCAGCCACTGGCCACGAGCCATCAAAGCTGTCATTTCAAGATCTGACCCCTAAGCTACATGACCTCCTAGCCTACGCGGCCAAAAGGCGCTCCAGTTCGTTCAGAGCCTGGCTGTGTTTAGCCGGGTCCATTCTGCGGATGTTCTGGAGCTTCCACTGCAGGGCAGGGAGCCCTTCGATGTGGGGGATGCCGAGGCAGTCCCATTCTGGCGCACCGCGCTTCATCGATAGAAGGAACGCCCTCTCGTCTCCGTCGAGTCCCCGGACGATAGCCCCGGGAAGATCCCGCTGGATCGCAACCAAGTCGTCTAGCGACACATCGGCCTGCGTCATGCCGACGAGCTGCGATCTGAAGGAGTCTCTCAGGTTCTTCGCCTTTGGCGCGAGGAGCTCACACATCGGCCGGTCGTGTCCGGCAAGGTAAACCACGAAGGCCCTTCGAATCTCGGGGGTGACCCCCTCGTTGTCGAGTAGGAGCTTCACGTCGAAGAGATCTCGAGGATGTTGGCGATCGAGGGCGGCACAGAGCTTGCCACCGTAGAGATCAGCAAGCGAGAGCGACAACACGCGGACGGACGCCTCAAACCGCCTTTCAGCCACCGGCGACAGATCTCGCTCTTGCGGGGGGTAGACGCTCCCCCGGAAGACGAGGTTGGGCTCGATCTTGACTACGCCCTCGGCCGTCGATACGAGGAGCCGGATCCATCGTCCCTCGTTCTGTGACTCGCGAGCGCTGGTCCCACGCACGCGCTTCGTGATCTCGCGGGCAAGGGAGCGAAGTGTTGTGTCGATCTCAGCGAGCGCCGCGTCGCGTGGCTTCTGAGGGAGGTAAGCGAGGTCGATGTCGACCGAGATGCGGGGTAGATCGCGAACGAAGAAGTTGATCGCCGTCCCGCCCTTGAGGGCAAAGCACGGGTATCGGCTGACCTCGGGAAGGCAGCGCAACAAGAGACGAACTTGGGCCTCGCAGTGGGGATCAAACATGCGGCGGCTCCTCTCGCCTCGGCACGGTGATCCGGTACTTCGGGTCGAAGGCGCCACCCTTGTGGAGCTGACGTTTTCCCACACCGAGATCGACCCGGCTCGGATCGAGTTGCTTGAACCAGGCGTGCCCGACGGCCTCGGCGCTCCAGAGGAAGAGCCGCTTCACCTTCACGGCCGTGCATCCCTCGAGGAGCCGCTGGACGACCTTGGGGCGCAACGTGGTGAGCCCTTCCATCAGTTGCAGCGCGCGCTCGCTGGCGACGCCAGCCTCGCAGAGCCGCATCTCCTCCATGACCGCCCGCTCCGCGCTCGACATGAGGACCGCGAAACCGCCGCAGTCAAGGGGCGTCGTCGCCTCGTCCGGCACACGGGAGAAAAGGAATAGGGAATGATGCTCGACGTCGTCGCCCCAGTCGTGGCTCTTAAACCACGACGGAAGCCGTTCAGGCCGATCGCTGACGAGCACGACTCGCCTCCGGCGGCCGAGCGGGACGAAAGGGGCGAACCCCTCCAGCTCCAACGCGGAACGACCGGCGACATGCACCGTCATCCCCAACTGACTCTGGAGCGCGTAGAGCGCTCCGCGCCAGTCGACGATGTCGCCGGCTCTCACGTAGGCCCCAGTCCCGATCCGCTCGACCCAGCCGTGCCGGACGTACTTCGCTGCGAGCTGCCGGTATCCCCCCAAGGCCGTGAGCCACTTCTGGGTTGCGACAGTCCCCCGCGGCCACGCCTGGAGGAGACGGTTCAATTTTCTGTCTCTCTGACTACCCAGGGTTGACATCTCACCACAGAAGTAAACCCACGTCGCCTCTGGTTTACTTTGTGGAGCGATTGTCTACTACGGGTTTACCTTTGTCAAGAAAGCCGAACTCGACGCGCGGGGCAGACTCCGAGAATGAGCCTGCTGTTGCCCTCCAACCGCACCTCAACCCAACTCGCTCAGATCTGGACCACTTTCGCGTTCCCGGAGCCAAGCGGCGATCTCCTCCATGGAAACGCGCCCCGCCGCGATGCGCAGGACGAGCTCGACGATCTTGTCCGGCCCTATCCGCAGCGGCCGGCCGTTCTCCTCAAGGAACCTGTCCCGTCGCCACTGGCTGAAGAACAAGGAGAGTCCTGGGACGGCGTGTAGATTTTGGAGCACCCCGCTTGCGTACCGACCCACGCACGGCACCGGAGCAGTTCCG
>CAYHEK010000144.1:0-2228 GCA_964355545.1 uncultured Thermotogae bacterium
GGCTCCACCCGGAGCTCCGTCAGGTCTTCGAGGAAGGGGGGATCCCGTTCCTTCAGGGAACGAGAGCAGGGCTCCTCGCGGTGGACCACGTGGTCCGCTTTGCGCAGACCTTCAGGCCTCCCCACGGGGTTCGTGCCGTGAGAGCGGGAGGCGACGCCACAGCGGCTTCTCTTCCGCACGGGAGCGGGGTTGTCGATGAGCACGCCGTGAGGGAAGCCCTCACCGTGATTGGCCTCCGCGCGCCGCGCGAGCAGGTCTGCCAGAGCGAGGGCGAGGCGATTGCCGCGTTTCGCGCCATCGGCGGGCCCGTGGCGGTCAAGGTCCTCTCGCCGGAGATCCCCCACAAGACGGAGGCCGGCGCTGTCGCGCTTGACCTCCGCGATGAGGCCTCCGTGCGTGAGGCCTTCCGCACCGTGAGCCAGCGCGCCCTTGCTCGCGTCTCGACCCACCGCATCACGGGGGTGTTGGTTCAGGAGATGGTCCAAGGCGCCGTGGCGGAGGCGATCCTCGGCGTCATCCGGGATCGCTCCTTCGGCCCCGTCGTCGTCTTCGGGTCGGGAGGGACCTGGGTCGAGATCCTTCAGGACCGCGCCTTAGCCCTCCCCCCGCTCTCCGAGGACGAGGCGCGGAGGATGGTGTCGCGGACGAAGCTCCACCGGCTCCTTGAGGGATTCCGGGGGAAGCCCGTGGGGGACGTCGACGCCGTCGTCCGCAGCATCGTCTCCGTGGGGGATCTCGCCCTTCAGTGGGGTAAGGACCTCGTCGCTCTTGAGGTGAACCCCCTCCTCGTCCTTCCTCGCGGCGAGGGCGTGGTGGCAGTGGACGCGTTGATCGAGTTCAGAAGCAGCCGGGAAACGAAAGGTTCGGGAGCGTGATTAGGTGACGAGAGCCCTGCTATCGGGAAATGAAGCCATCGCCCGCGGTGCCTACGAGGCTGGGGTTGAGGTGGCGACCGGATACCCGGGGACGCCGAGCTCGGAGATCCTCGAGACCGTTGCGAAGCAGTACGGAAAGGCGATCTACGCCGAGTGGTCGACCAACGAGAAGGTGGCGATGGATGCGGCTGCCGGGGCTGCGTACTCCGGGCGACGGGTCCTCGTGACCACGAAACAGGTTGGGGTGAACGTCCTGTCCGACTCCTTGCTCTACGCCGTTTACACCGGCGTCGAGGCCGGGCTCGTGGTCGTGACCGCCGACGATCCGGGGATGTTCAGCTCCCAGAACGAACAGGACAACCGGTGGTACGCCCGCCTCGCCAAGATCCCCCTCCTCGAGCCGGCCGACAGCCAGGAGGCGAAGGACTTCGTCATCCTGGGGATTGAGCTCTCGGAGCGCTTCGACACGCCGGTGCTCATCCGGACGACCATGCGCGTCTCCCACTCCAAGAGCGTGGTCACCCTCGGGGAGCGGCCCGGGCGGCCGACCGACGTAGGCCCGTTCGTTCGCAACCAGGAGAAGTACGTGTGTACCGCGATGTGGGCGAAGCGCCGGCATCCGATCGTCGAGCAGCGGATCCGCGACCTCGCCGCCTACGCCGAGTCGACTCCGGTGAACCAGGTCCTCTGGAGAGACCGGGCGCTCGGGATCATCACGAGCGGGGTGGTCCACGCGTACGCGCGCGAGGTCTTCCCGCAAGCGTCGTTCCTCAAGCTCGGCATGACCTACCCCCTCGCCGAGCGGCTCCTTCGTTCGTTCGCGCAGGGCGTGAAGCGCCTCATCGTACTCGAGGAGCTGGATCCATTCCTTGAGGAACAAATCCGCGCCCTGGGGATCGACGTCACCGGCAAGGCGCTCTTCCCGCCCTGCGACGAGCTCCTTCCCGACCGGCTAGCGGAGATCGCCGAGGCCGCGCATCTCCCAGGGGTGGTGAAGCCCCTGCGGCCAGCTCCCGTGCCGGCCGGCCTCCCCACCCGCACCCCCCTCCTCTGCGCCGGCTGCCCGCATCGGTCGACCTTCTACCTCCTCGCCCAGATGAAGCTCCCGGTTGCTGGCGACATTGGCTGCTACAACCTCGGCTGTCTCCCGCCGTTCAACGCGCAGCACACCATGGGCTGCATGGGGGCGAGCATCGGGGTCCTCCACGGGATGTCGATCGCCGGGATCCCTGAGCGGGCGGTGGCGACGATCGGGGACTCGACCTTCTTCCACTCTGGACTCCCCGCCCTGGTGAACATGGTCCACAACCAGAGCCGCGGGGTGGTCATCCTGATGGACAATGGGACGACGGC
>CAYHEK010000145.1:0-2197 GCA_964355545.1 uncultured Thermotogae bacterium
CACGTACTGATGCGATTGGGTCCCTGGCGGAGAGCCAGAATCTGTCAAAGTCGGGGCAGAGGCGATTATATGACTTGGCCCCTCTCAGACCCGTCCAGGTTCGTTGACAGGATCGGGATGACGGCCCTGAAATCCTCTCGCCAAGCGGAGGCGGGGCCATCGTGATCTCCCGAAGGAGCCCGGTTTGCCCGCGGGGCGAGAGTCGTGTAGCGTAAGACACCCATCGCGGGGAACAGGGAACGGAAGTTGGCAGAGGACTCCCACGTGACGATACATCAAGTGGCACTCTCGCCAAGAGAGGCCCTGGCTCAGGTTCTGTCTCGCCCGGCGCGTGTCAGCTTCGCGACCGGCTGCCTGGGAACGAAAGGAGCGAGGGCTCCGTTTTCCCTCGGTGGGAGTCCCCCGGTAGAGAGGAGCGAGGAGGGGATGGCGATGGAGGATGTTCTAACGGTGACGGAGTTCGGGCATCTACTTGAGGCGCAGGAGGCTCCGTGCGTCTCGATCTTTCTTTCGACGCACCGTGCCGCGCGGGAGGGCGAGCAGGTCCCAATCCGGTTCAGGAACCTGCTCAAGCTCGCGGAGGAGCGCCTGGAGGAAAGCGGAATCCGCCGGCCGGAGGCGAAGGCGCTGCTTGAACCAGCATTGGTGCTCGCCGCGGACAGTGACTTCTGGCGCCGGCGGAGCGACGGCCTGGTCGTCTACCTCTCCTCCGGGACACTGCGCGCGTACCGCCTACCGTACCCCTTCGAGGAGTCGGTGTCGGTTGGGGATGCATTCGCGATCCGACCCTTGCTTCCTCTACTGAGTGGGGACGCCCGGTTCTTCGTCCTCGCGCTGAGCCAGAACGAGGTCCGCCTGGTGGAAGGGAACCGCTCGAGCGCTCGCGAGGTCTTGCTTGAAGGCTTTCCCACGAGCCTGGGTGAAGCACCGGAGGGAGTGGATCGGGAGCCGCACCTCCGCTACCACCCCGGGCCGTCCGCGGGGCGGGGAAAGCCGAGCGCGACCTTCCACGGACAGAGCGAAGCGACGGGCAAGACCCACCACAAGCAGGACGTCGCCGGGTTCTTCCGACGCGTTGACGCAGGGCTGCACGAGATCCTGAGAGATGAACGGGCGCCGCTCCTCCTCGCGGGAGTGGACTACGAGCTTGCGCAGTACCGGGAGCTGAACACGTATCCTTTCCTTGCCGAGGCGGCACTCGTCGGAAGCCCAGAACGAATGACGGTCGAGGACCTGCACCAGCGCGGCTGGGAGTTGATCAGGCCGCTCCTGGCTGCGCGGAAAGACGAAGCCCTGGCCCGCTATCGGGAGCTCGCGGGGACCGGGCGCGCCTCGGACGACCCGGCGAGCTGCCTCGCGGCCGCCGTCCAGGGGCGGGTGGAGACTCTGTTCGTTGCCGCGGGGAAGGAGGCGTGGGGAACGATCGGCGCAAAGGGGATCGGGGTCGAGCTTCACGATGAGCGCCAGGAGGGGGACGTCGAGCTTGTCGAGAAAGCGGCAGCGGAGGTGCTCCGCCATCGAAGAACGGTCTACGCTCTCGAGGAGGAGTCGATGCCCGGGAACGCGCTGGTCGCGGGGATCTTCCACTACTGATCCCGCCTCCTCAAACCCCTGGTAGACGACTTCGGAACTCTGCCGTGGCCGCGGGCGGAGGAGATCCACTCCCTCCTGACGGTCAGCGAGTCTAGCTGAACTCCTCCGTGAAGGCAAGCCCCCGCATTGATGTTATGAAAGCGCGCCTCCTTTCCGGCAGTGGAGTACGCTGTCGGAACGAGAAGCGGCTGAAGCCGCAAGAAGGAGGCGCACGATGCAGTGTATCGCGTTTGACGCACACAAGCACTACACCTGGGCGCTTGTGGAAGACGAGAAGGGCAAAGTGCTGTGCGAGCAGAGGATTCCGCACGAGAAGGGGGCCATCTGGGAGTTTCTGGAGGGTTGCGAGCCGGGGTCTCCCGTGGCGGTAGAGACGATTGGGAACTGGTACTGGATCGTGGACGAGATTGAGGCGGCGGGGATGGAGCCGCGCCTTGTCCATGCGGGTAAGGCCAAGGCGATGAGCGGCTCGCTGAACAAGACGGACAAGCTGGACGTGCGCGGGCTAAACCGGCTACAGCGGTGTGGAACGCTGCCGACGGTGTGGATTCCGCCGGGAGAGCTGCGCGATGCGCGGGAGCTGCCGCGGACACGGATGGTCCTT
>CAYHEK010000146.1:0-2189 GCA_964355545.1 uncultured Thermotogae bacterium
GATCGCTTCTCCTTCGACTCCGTAGTGCACTTCGCCGCCCTGACGAGCGTGCCAGACTCCGTGCGAGACCCGCAGC
The DNA here is from genome assembly GCA_964355545.1 of uncultured Thermotogae bacterium. Classification (GTDB taxonomy): domain Bacteria; phylum Bipolaricaulota; class Bipolaricaulia; order UBA7950; family UBA9294; genus JAPLGE01. The sequence continues at coordinate 77 of CAYHEK010000146.1, forward strand.
GCTACTACCAGACGAACATCATCGGAGGCCTGAACCTCCTCGAGGTCATGCTCGAGCACGACGTCAAGAAGCTCGTCTTCTCCTCGAGCGCCGCCGTCTACGGAAGCCCCCAAGTCGTCCCGATCCCGGAAGACCACCCCAAGAACCCCGAAAGCCCCTACGGAAGGACGAAGTGGATCTTCGAGCAGATCCTCGAGGACTACGACCGCGCCTACGGGCTGAAGAGCATCTCCCTCCGCTACTTCAACGCCGCCGGCTCCGACCCCGATGGAGAGATCGGCGAGTGGCACGACCCGGAGACTCACCTCATCCCGATCGTGCTCGAGGTGGCTCAAGGAAAGCGCAAGCAGATCGAGATCTTCGGAACGGATTACGACACTCCTGACGGCACCTGCATTCGAGACTTCATCCACGTCAGTGACTTGGCGAAAGCCCACGTCCTCGCGCTCGAGCACCTGCGCGAGGGCGCCCCGAGTACCGCGTACAACCTCGGAACTGGGACGGGACATTCCGTACGAGAAGTCGCCGAGATCTGTAGCAAGGTCACGGGCACGAAGATCCGCGCCGTGGAGGCCCCCCGGCGGCCCGGCGATCCACCCCAGCTCGTCGCCGATCCCGGCCGGGCCCAAAGGGAGATCGACTGGAGCCCGCGCCTTCCGGAACTGATGAAGATCGTGGAGACCGCCTGGAACTGGATGTGCTCCTCCCGTAAGAGGCGGTAGGCGCAAGAAGCGAAGGTAACGCCCCTATGGCCCAAGCATCGGCTTCCTTGAGTTCCAGAAAGTCCGCGCTGCGGTGGAAGCCCTGCTGTCAGAGGGTCAGGCCATATTGCAGAACACCATTCGGAACCGGCTCATGGCCGCCCGCCGCGCCGAGGGGGGCGGTAGGGGATGCACGCTTCTGTACACGAAAAGGACGGAGAGGAGGCCCTTGCCTGCGGGGTCTCGGGGAGACCCTCGCGCGGGAGCCCGGATAGGCCTACGAGCGGGCAGGGAGTGCTGTGAGGAAGTAGAATCGCCGGGGGAGAAGGGCCCTCGAGGGGGCGTGTCGAGGGGCTAGGAGCCGGAGGCGGAGTGCTATGGGCGTGAGAGAGACCCGTCGTGGACCATCGGGGAGGACGTTGCCCGGGCGGGGGTGGGATCCTTGCGAGGTTGAAGCCCGCCTGCGCGGCCTGTTTCCCCGTTCCCAGGTTATCCTCGCCTACCTATTCGGCTCCTGCGCTAGAGGAGAAGCAGGGCCCGGCGCCGACGTGGACATCGCCGTCCTCCTCGCCGGGGGAGAGGGAGAGCTGTACGAACCTTACCGAGAGCTGCTCCTCAGGATCCGTGACGCCCTGGGCAGAGAGCTCTTCGACCTCCTCCTCCTAAACGACGCCTCTCCCACAATGCGGTTCATCGTTGTCACCAGCGGGCGCCTCCTGTATGCCCGCAGCGAGGAGGAGCTGAACGCGTTCGAAGGAGAGGTCATCCGTAGATACCAGGATACCGCTCACCTAAGGGCGGTCCAGAACGAATATCTCAGAAGGAGAGCGCGGGCATGGTATTCCGAGAAGAGAGCGTGATCGAGCGGCTGAAGAAGCTGGAGGAGGTCTTAGCCCGGCTTAGGGAGAAAGCGGGGGTGACCCTCGAGGAATACCAGCGGGACCGCGATCTCCAGTGGATCATCGAGCGTGGCCTGGAGGTGGCATCCTCGACCATCTTTGACATTGGGAATCACATCTTGGCGGGGGTGTTCCAGATACCGGTGGAAGAGTACGAGGAGATCCTCACGCGGCTCTGCGAGAAGGGGGTCATTGGCTCCGAACTCCTCACGGAGCTGCGGGGCCTGGGTGGATTCCGCAACATCCTTGTCCACGGGTACTTGAGGATCAACTCCGTGCTCGTGTACGAGCACTATCGGAGGGCGCTTCATTCCTTCCCAAGGTTTATCGCCGAGGTCGAGCGTTGGCTTGCCCAGCGTTCGCCCGAAGGTGGGAGGAGGTGAGGATGGCTTCATCTGCGCTCGCATGTCCTGAGCAGGCGACGGCGGGCCGGCCCCTCCCGTCCCGGGCAGGGACCCGGCGGTCCTCGTGGCCGACCCCCCGGAGGCCAAGGAGGACCTCGGCTGGAGACCG
>CAYHEK010000147.1:0-2161 GCA_964355545.1 uncultured Thermotogae bacterium
ACCGCAGAGGCGACTTCACACCACATGTCGCGCGCTGCGCAACGACTAGCGCGGGGACAAGAAGAGGAGTCTGCGACACACTCAACGGGAGCGGTTTTCCCCTCGAGTGCCGAGATCACATCAAGGGCTGTGACGGAGGACGGGTCGCGGGTCAGTTCATACCCGCCACTGGGCCCTCGCACCGCGCGCACGAGTCCGGCCGACTTGAGACCGGGTATCAGCACATGGATGTACTTGCCAGAAATCCCCTGGTTCTCGGCAATGGCGTCAACGGGCATCGGACCGCGGCCAAAGTGAGAGGCAAGCTCCATCATCACCCGCAGGCCGTAGCGCCCTCGAGTCGACATCTTCATGGAAAGACCTCCAGGTCAAGACGGTGCGATGGTGCGCTGTAATAGTGTAGCATGTCAATCATAATACTTAACTACTCGACCGATGTCGACCGGAGGTGGACCAAACCTCTGGTCGGGCGAGAGCTGGGGTCAAGGCACCCTGGAGGGAATCAGGAACTCCGGAGTCAAGGCAGAGGTAGGCGCGACTGACGGGCGAGCTCCGGACACCCAACATCGGGCACCCTTCACCGGGGGCCCGCATCGGAGGCAGGGCTATAATGAGCCCGGAGAAGATGGGCAATCAAGGATCAGGAGATGGACGGGGCAAGCCGTCGCTCCTCTCCCTCTCGAACGAGGAGATCCGCCGGTACTCCCGGCAGATCATCCTTCCCGAGATTGGGATGGAAGGGCAGCGAAGGCTCAAACTGGGGAGCGCTCTCCTCATCGGGGTGGGTGGCCTGGGGAGCCCGGCGGGACTCTACCTCGCCGCCGCTGGCGTAGGACGGATCGGCGTCGTGGACTTCGACGTGGTCGAGGTCTCGAACCTCCCTCGCCAGGTCTTGCACGGGGAGCGCTCGGTCGGCACGCGGAAGGTCAGCTCCGCGCGGGACCGCATCATTGACCTGAACAAGGCGGCCCAGGTGGACGTGTACAACGAACTGCTCAGCTCCCAGAACGCGCTGCGCATCGCGGCGCCGTACGACGTCGTCATCGACGGATCGGACAACTTCCCCACCCGCTATCTCTCGAATGACCTCTGCGTGCTCCTCCGGAAACCGAACGTCTATGGAGCGGTCTTCCGCTTTGAGGGCCAGGTGAGCGTCTTCGACGCGCGGATCGGACCCTGTTACCGTTGCCTCTTTCCGGTGCCTCCGCCACCGGGAACGGTCCCCACCTGCGCGGAGATTGGAGTCCTCGGGGTTCTCCCCGGGATCATCGGCACGCTGCAGGCGACCGAGGCGCTCAAGATCCTCCTCGGCGTGGGAGCGTCCCTTGCCGGCGTCCTCCTTGTCTACGATGCTCTCGACCAGTCCTTCACGCGTCTCGCCGTTGCGAAGTCCCCACGGTGCCCAGTCTGCGGGGAGAAGCCCTCCATCACGAGCCTCATCGACTACGAGGAGTTCTGCGGCGTCCCGGGACATGGCTCTGTGCCGCCGGTCGTGCTCGGGGAGGAGTGGGAGATCGGCCCTCGCGAGCTCAAGGCGAGGCTCGATCATGGAGAGCCGATTCGACTCCTCGACGTGCGCGAGCCTGGGGAGTGGGGGATCGTCCACCTGCCGGGCTCCCAACGGATTCCTCTCAGGGAGCTTGAGACGCGCCTAGGGGAGCTTCCCCGCGAGGACGAGATCGTTCTCATCTGTCGGGCGGGCGTCCGCTCGGCGAGGGCCCTCGAGATCCTGCGCAAGGCGGGATTCCGCAAGCTGAAGAACCTAAGAGGTGGACTCCTCGCCTGGGCGAGCGAGGTCGATCCCTCCCTCCCCACGTACTGACGACGATTCTGCGCGTTCGCGAACCTCGGGTTCCCGCGCGATCCATCAAGAGACCTGGAGACAGTCCTCGCGACCCGGCTCGCGTGACCAGCGCGAGGAGGACGCGCGCTACGAGGCGCTTCCCGAGGAGATGAAGGCAAAGCTCCGCGAGAAGGGAGTCGCCAATCGCGCCTTGCACCGAAGAGTGGCTAGGGGTCTACCATTGTTTCCGAGGAGATGGCGGGGGACACCCCCGTCCGGTAGACTGATCTCTTGACGGGGGTGTGGCTCTTGGGGTCCGCAGTCTCTTCGGAGACACTGCTCGGCTCTGAATTGCCGCCCCCGTCGTCTCTCTTATCC
>CAYHEK010000148.1:0-2112 GCA_964355545.1 uncultured Thermotogae bacterium
CGGACTTGCCTTGGCCCATCCACGCCGGGTAGGATGGGCCCTATAGGTTCTTGTGTAACGAAACAGGAGGACGCACATGAAGCGAGGTGCCTGGATCGTTGCGATCGTCTCCCTTCTCCTTCTTTTCCCGTTCGCCGCCGCGGCGAACGGCGAAGAGGGAGGAGGGGTGGGGATCGCCTTTGGCTTTGGAGGACCGATGGTGGGCCTCTTCCTCCCCGATCTTTCAGGGATGAACGCCTTCCTCGAGGAGAATGGCTTCGCGGCGCTCACCGATCCCTTCATCGTCCCAGGTGGCGGCGGCCGGGGCGGCGCCGGGTCCTTCTCCATTGGCGGAATGGGGTGGGGCGGGGAAGTGTGCTCGCGCCGGGAGGCTCCGGTTGAACCGGTGCGAATCGTTCCCACGCTCGGCGTAGACATCATTCCGTCTCCGCCCGCGATTCGAGAGGCGACGCTCTCGATCGGGTTCGGCGGGGTCGACCTGGGGTACGTCGTGAAAGGGAGCGAACGGTCGCTCCTCACGGTGGGGGCCGTCCTCGGTGGCGGTGGTTTGAATCTCAACTTGCGCGAGGTCGCCGCGGAGGAGGAGACCTGCCCGGCGAGCCGGCCCCAGGGAATCGTCATCGAGCCGACGGGGGTCGACTTCGGCCGCGCGTTCCTCGGTGTCCTCCCCTACGTGAGCCTCGAGGTGCACCCGTTCGGTTGGGTCGGGTTCGACCTCCACCTTGGGTATCTCCTCCCGCTCCTCGGGTTCGATTGGTCGAGCGAGGAGGGAGTCACCGGGCCGTCCCTCAACCTCTCCGGCCCGTTCGTCGGCTTCTCGGTCGCCTTCGGCGGCATCGTGCGCCTTGAGTGGGGACCATACCGCTACAACGAGACGACCCAGACCTCGATCGACCTCGGCACAAGGACGACCGTTCTCATCAAGAACGGGATCGGAAACGTCACCGTGGCCATGCAGAGCACGGTCCAGACCGGCGCCGCGCGCCGGGTCGAGCTCGTCGCGGTGAAGCAGGCGAGGAGCGAGGAGACCCTCCGCGCTCTTGCGATCAACGTCGTCGAGACAGAGCAAGGGATCGAGATCCGCTCTGAGGCCCCGGGCCGCTCCGCGACCGGCTGGGGGGTCGACTACTTCGTCAAGGTCCCGCCCGGCACGGCCCTCGACGTCGAGCAAGGGGTCGGCGACGTCACCCTCACGGACTACACGGGGCCGGTCGTCGTGAAGGTCGGTGTGGGGAAGGTCATGATCGAGCGGCTCACCGCACCGGAGGTCCGGATCGACGTTGGGGTCGGCGATGTGAGCCTCGCCGCTCTCGAAAGTGCGGCAGGAGAAGTGAGCGTTGGCACAGGCTCGATCGACATCGGCCTCCGCCCCGACGCCTCGCTCGCCGTGAAGGCGTCCGCGGGGCTCGGCGGCGTCTCGATCGCCGACTTCCCCGGGATGCAGGTGAGCGTGAAGGGGATGATCGGTCACGAGGTACGCGCGGTCCTCGGCGGAGGAGCGGGGAGTCTCACCCTGAGCGTCGGGATCGGCGACATCCGCGTCCGTCCGATCGGGGTTCAGCCAATGTAGGAGGTTCCTCAATCCCTGGAAGGCCGCCGCAGGCCCGAAGATGGGCCCTCGACCCTGGTGGGAGGGCGTGCCTTCGGCGAGAATCGCCGGGCGGAAGAGTTCCCTCTCTTTACTACGGACGATAGGAGGCCAAGGATGGCAGAGGAACAAAGAAGCGCATCATGCGAGGTCCCCCTCGACACGGGGTCCCTCTCGCTCGTTGAACTCGAAGGGATCCTGAACGCACTTCCGGTCGACATCAGCTTCGTCGACGAGAAGGACACGGTTCGCTACTTCAACCCCACGAAGGGGAGGATCTTCGCCCGCACGAAGGCCGTGATCGGCCGCAAGGTCCAGAACTGCCATCCCGCAAAGAGCGTGCATGTCGTCGAGAGGATCCTCGACGACTTCAGGGCCGGCCGCCGTGAGAAGGCCGAGTTCTGGATCGACCTTGACGGACGGCTCGTCTACATCCGCTACCTCCCCGTGCGGGACCGCGCGGGGAAGTACCTCGGCTGCCTCGAGGTGACGCAGGATATCACCGAGGTGCGCACGATCGAGGG
>CAYHEK010000149.1:0-2111 GCA_964355545.1 uncultured Thermotogae bacterium
CCTGGCTGCGCTCATGTCCACGCTCGATTCCCAGCTCCTCACGCTCTCCTCCATGGTGAGCCGCGACGTGCTCGGCCCGCTGCTTGGGCGACGCCACGTCGGCGAGAAAGGGACGTTCTGGATCGGGAAGGGCCTCGTTCTCTTGCTGGGAGCTGGGGGATTGCTCCTCGCCCTCCGGCTCCCCGGAACGCTCCTTGACATCGCCACGGAGTCGTTCACCGGATTCGCCGTGCTGTTTCCGACCGTTATCGCCGCCCTGTACTGGCCGCGCGCCACGGCCGGAGGAGCGGCAGCGTCGATTCTCGTTGGGGAGGGACTGGTCGCCGCGTATCACTTCGACCTCCTTCCGCGCTTCGGGACGCTCCCCGTGGTCCCTGTCGTGATCGGGACGACCCTCGTCCTCGTTGCCGTGAGCCTCCTCACCCGTCACCACAGCGCTCGCGAGGTAGAGCGAGCGCGCCTCACGCGCGGCGGAGTCCTCGCGGCGTGCGCGTGCCTCGCCTTGTTCGCCCTGGGAAACGACGTGTGGGCGTGGGGTGACGCGCGCCTGAGCCTACTGGGGTTCCCGCGGTGGGTGTGGTACACGATGGCCCTCTGCGTCGCGACCGCGGCGCTCTTCGGGGTGATCGGGCACAGACTCGATCGCAAGGAGAGCGGAGAGCCGGACGGAACGGATGGGTTTAATGCGAGGGCCGCACGAGAGGAGGATTCTTGATGCGCCGTGGCCCTTCCGCGAACGCGAGGCGAGGTTCCGCCGCGGCTCGTCAATCCGACGGGTGTCGTCGTGCCGAAGGCCTGTTCCCCCTTGTCACGAAGCCCGGGAAGGCCTAGCCCTCTCGCCCGCCAAGCTCACGGTGGCGGAAGCAGGCCGTGACGTGGTCGTTCACCATCCCCACGGCCTGCATGAAGGCGTAGACGATCGTCGGCCCGACGAAGCGGAACCCGCAGCGCCTGAGGTCCTCGCTCATCGCGGCCGTCCCCGCCGTCTCGGTCGGGATCTCCTCGAGCGTCCGCCACGCGTTCTGGATCGGCCTTCCGCCGACGAAACCCCAGAGGTATCGGTCGAGGCTCCCGAACTCCTCCACGACAGCGAGGATGGCGCGGGCGTTTGCCACCGCGGCCTCGATCTTGCGGCGGTTGCGGATGATCCCGGGGTTCTCAAGGAGCCGCGCGACGTCGGTCTCGTCGTAACGCGCGACCTTGCGCGGATCGAACCCCGCGAACGCCTCGCGGTAGGCCTCGCGCTTCCTAAGGACGGTGGACCAAGAGAGACCCGCCTGCGCCCCTCCCAGGACGAGGTACTCGAACAGGCGCCGGTCGTCGTGCACCGGCACGCCCCACTCCTCGTCGTGGTAGCGGAGAAGGAGCGGGTCGTTCGTCTTCCAGGGACAGCGCGTCGGCATCGGGCCTAACCTCTCTTTCGCTGGGACTCGCGAGAGGCCTCGCGGGGATGTTTGATCGGGCACGAGATCATCCCCGAGAAGGATGACCTTCTTCTTTCAGTGTCCGGAGGAACTCTCTCAGCTCGACACCCTTCGTCGGATCGAATTCGGCGATCGCCTTCTCGAAGTCGAGAGACTCCTCGAGGAGATCAGTGACCACTTCATCAGGAAGCCGATCGATCAGTTCCTTGGCGCGTTCCTTGACACCGCTCACTTAGTGTAACTCCTCTCGAGTTCCCTTGTAGCGGAGAAGCATAGCAAAGAGAGCCACCAGAGGGCACTCTCGGGTACGTCGGAATAGGTGATGCGTCCCCGGAATACCCCCGGCTGCGCTTGGCGAAAGGCCCTGAGGCCCCCTCCAGGTCCTCGCCGACGACGCTTTCCCAGCCAAGCGCGCGGGTGCAAATGTTGTTGGGTCACCGAATCCAAGGACCGAAGTCTCCTGGTCTGTTTCTACTAGCACACCCCGGACAATCGCAGAGGGTACGGCTCGCAGTGATGTGTGCCAATCCGTGCAATACGCCATCCTTCTCGCAAAAGCGCGGGAGTAACTGCCGGATAAAGCGAGGTTCCCGCCTCTCATAAAGCTGGAAGGCTGAGTAAGCAACGAAGTCGGCAGCCTGCAGCAAGCGAGTTTCTTTCATCGGAGCAAAATAGGGAATGTCACTC
>CAYHEK010000150.1:0-2023 GCA_964355545.1 uncultured Thermotogae bacterium
CCGAAGCCTCCTCGTTCCTCGCCAAGCTCGCCGAGGCACGGGGGGCGAAACCCGAGCGGACGGTCGCGGGTACGTGAAGCAGAAGGCTCATCCTCGGCGGCGATCGACCTCGTCTCCCTTTCCGTGCCGCCTACTTCGACCTCCTTCATCTCCAGCCTGAGCTCGGAACCCGGCCTTGGGGAACGAGATCGTCCTCAAGGTCGGCGCGGCCCACGCGCGGCTCGGAGAGACAGGGACGGAGGGAGCTGGCCGACGAGGCCCGCATGCCTCTCCTGCACTAAGATGCGACCGTTTGCCAAGAATGCGGTGCCGGAGAGTGGCAGTAGCTTTCGGCACCCTCCCTCTGGCTCAGTTCACACCGCGGAAGAGGGAGCGGAGGAGCATCAGGGCGGGGATGATCTCGATCCGGCCGATCCACATGTTGACACACAACATGAGCTTCGCCCAGGTGTTCATGTGCGGCCCCGAGATCCCAGAGGTCATCCCAACCCCGCCCTGGGCTGAGGTCACCTCAAAGAGGATGTCACCCAGGGTAAAGCCCGCCGGGACCGTGTGTACGAGAACAAGGACACCGATCGCGATGAACCCAGCCCAGAGGAAGGTGAGGAGGGCGGCCGCTTCGATCCGCCGCTCCGCTTCTTGCTCGCCGAAGGTCCTCTGCCCCATCCGGAACGGGATGACCGCATCCCGCGAAGAGAAACTGCGCCGCAGGCGCCAGCCCGCTCCGCGCACGAGGATGAGGGCGCGCAGGATCTTGATCCCTCCTGCAGTGGATCCGCTCGCCCCGCCGATGAACATCATGCCCGAAAGGATCAGCTTCGCCCCTTCTGACCATGGGCGGATGTCGGTCGTCTGAAACCCAGTCGTCGTCATGGCGGAGACGGCCTGAAAGGAGGAGAGAGAAGCAGAGGCCTTGACTGGAAGACGCAAGAGGTTCTCGAGGAACAGGAATAGAATCCACAGGGCAGCCGCCAGGAGGAGCCACCGGGTCTGGTAGTCCTGCCACAGGAGGCGCAGCCGGCCGCGCAGGAGCTCGAAGTGAACACTGAAGTTCGTCGCCCCGGCCAGCATGATCACCCCAAGGATCAGCTGGATGGCGATGCTGGGATACCCACGCGCGGCCGTGTAGTAGCCGACGCTCTCCGACCGGACGGAGAAGCCCGCAGTGGCAAGAGCGGTCATGGCGCAGTTCAGCGCGTCCCAGAGCTCCATCCGCACGCCCCAGAGGGCCATAACCCCGCAGAACGTGTACAGAATGTAGATCCCAAGCAAAGTGCGGACACTGGAGAAGACCGAGGGATGGATCTTCTCCTCCCTCTCCGCGAAGTACAACCCCGAGACCTTCGTTCCCACACCCGTGATGAAAACAAGCATCAAGACGACGATCCCTAGGCCGCCGATCCACTGGATGAACGTCCGCCACCACTGCAGCGTTCTCGGAAGGTCCTCCGGATGGAGAGCGACCGTGAGCCCGGTCGCGGTGAACCCCGACACAGACTCGAAGAAGGCATTCGCCGGATCTCGAAACTCCGCCAGGGTCTCGCTCACCGTTGGCGCCGAGTGCGAAATCAGAAAGAAGGGGATTGCCCCAAGGAAGGAGATGAGGAGCCAGCTCGCCGCGCCAGTGATCATGGCGTGCTTCAGCTTCACCTCCCCGGCGTGACGAAAGGAGAAGTAGAGCACGGCCGCCAAGGCAAGGGAGATCGCGGCGGTGACCCCGAGAGGATAGAGCGCGAACGACTCGCCGAAGGCCAACGCGACCGCGAACGATGCGAGCGCCATGCCCGCAATCACCGTGGGGACGAGTCGCCCCAATTCGCGGAGGATGATCTGCAGATTCGGGAGCCTCCCCTTACCGGCCACCCTCATCCAGCGAGTTTCTCCAGGATCTCGTCGCTCACTCGCTCAAGGGAGAAGACCGTCAGGACGTCCCCCACGCCGATGACGGTCTCCGGCTTCAGGATTCCCCGCTTCCCGTCCCGTTCGATGGCGACGATGCGGAAGGAATTTGGGAGGATTCCCT
>CAYHEK010000151.1:0-1993 GCA_964355545.1 uncultured Thermotogae bacterium
AGGGAATCCTCCCAAATTCCTTCCGCATCGTCGCCATCGAACGGGACGGGAAGCGAGGAATCCTGAAGCCGGAGACCGTGATTGGCGCGGGGGACGTCCTCACGGTCTTCTCCCTTGAGCGGGTGAGCGACGAGATCCTGGAGAAACTCGCTGGATGAGGCTCAGCTCCCCCCTTCGTAACCCGCACCTGCGGGTGACCCTCCGCAACGTGGGCGCCGTCGTCCCAGCGGTGGGGCTGATGGCGATCACCTCGATGGTCGTCGCCCTCGTCTTCCGCGAGACGTATGCCCTCGTCCCCCTCGCCCTCACGGCGGCGATCTCCTTCGGCCTGGGCGCAGGCCTGTACTTCCCCTTCCGACGGGCGGGAGAATCCCGGCTGCGACACGCCCTGCTCGCTGCGGCCGTCGCGTGGGCTGTCGTCATGTTCTTGGGTGGCCTTCCGTTCTACTTCACCGCCCACCTCGTTCCATCAGGGAGCCTGGCGGACAACGTCGAACTCTCCCACTTTCGAGACATGGCGAGCTCGTTCTTCGAGTCGGTCTCCGGGTTCAGCACGACCGGCCTCAGCATGAGCCCGCGTCCGATCGACCTGCCCCGCACGCTCCAGTGGTGGCGGATGTTCCTCCAGTGGATCGGCGGACTTGGGATCGTGGTCCTGATGCTGACGTTCATCGCCAGCGCCGGGACGAAGACGTCGGTCCTCTTCTCCGCCGAGCGTGAGGACAAGACCCACCCGTCCATCATGTCCACCGCGCGCACCCTGTGGTGGATCTACGTCCTGTACACCGTGGTGGGCGTGATGGCCTTGTGGGGGGTGAAGATGCCGCTCTGGGATGCCCTCCATCACAGCATGACCGCCCTCGCCACCGGAGGGTTTGCCCTCGACCCGGCGAGCGTCGAGGCCTACCACAGCCTCGCCGTCGAGCTGATCCTCTGTGCGCTCATGCTCATCGGGGGAATGAACTTCGCCGTCCACTACGAGCTCCTGCAGGGGCGGGGGAGGATCTTGTGGCAGGACTACCAGACGCGTTGGCTCTTCTTCCTCGCCGGTTTCTGGTTCCTTGCCCTCTTCCTCGAGAACCTCTTCTCCCTCGGCGCCTCCTCGGTCGGACAGGTGGCGCGCCTCTCCTTCTTTCAGGGGATCTCGGCTATGACGACGACGGGCTTCCAGACTACAATGCCCCTCTCTGTCTGGTCGGAGACGGCGAAGCTCATCCTCGTCGGGGCGATGTTCGTCGGGGCGTGCACCGGGTCGACCGGGGGAGGGATCAAGGTCCTGCGGGCGCTCCTCCTCTTCCGCGGCCTGAGGTGGCAACTGCGGCGGAACCTCGCTGCCCCCAATGAGCTGGTCCCGTTCCGGTTCGGCCGCCAGACGTTCTCTGAGGAGGAAGGGGACCGTCGCGTCCGGGCCGCCGCCCTCCTCACCTTCCTCTGGGCTGGCGGCATTGCGATCGGGGCCCTCGTCCTTCTTCAGACGGTGCCGAAGGACTACACGCTCGGGGACATCCTGCTCGAGGTTACCTCCGCCCAGAGCAACGTGGGTCTCTCCTCCGGGATCACCGGCCCGACCATGAACACCTGGGCCAAGGTGATGCTCTCTCTGAACATGCTCACCGGCCGGCTCGAGATCATCCCCGCGCTTCTCCTCGTTCGTTCCCTCTTCCGCGGGCTGCACTGAGGCAAAAAGAGCGCGGCTAGGGGCAAGGAGTCCCCAGCGCGACGCGAGCGGGCAATCTACTGGAGGAGCTTCCTTCACGCGGTGGTAGACGATCGCGAGGCGGTCAAGGGTCGGATCGTCTGGAATGATGATTCCGTCGGCGCGAGCGAGCTCTGCCGCCCCCGCGACGAGCCCAAGAAAGAAAAAGACGGCGCGGAGATCTCTTCTAGGGATCGCCGCCGAGGATGAGCCTTCTGCTTCACGTACCCGCGGCCGTCTGGTCGGGTTTCGCCCCCCGTGCCTCGGCGAGCTTGGCGAGGAACGAGGAGGCTTCGG
>CAYHEK010000152.1:0-1972 GCA_964355545.1 uncultured Thermotogae bacterium
AGGCCCGCAGGCAGAAGTCGGCTGCGGCCCTCGACTGGGTCGGCCTGGGGAAGCGGCTCGCCTCGTACCCCTCGGAACTCTCTGGGGGAGAAGAGCAGCGCGTCGCGATCGCTCGGGCGCTCGCGAACTCCCCGGAGATCGTGCTCGCCGACGAGCCGACCGGAAACCTCGACTCCGCGACCGGCGGGAAGATCCTGGCGACGCTCGAGAGCCTGAACCGCGAGCGCGGGATCGGCCTCGTGATCGTGACGCACGACGCCAAGGTGGCCGCGTGCGGCAAGGCAAGAATCGAAGTGCGCGATGGGAGGATCTCATGAAGAACGAAGGACTGTGGATCGCAGTTGCGATCGCGGTGTTGGGCGCGTTGATCGTCGGGGGAGTCCTTCTCCTCCGCGGAGCGGACGGCGGCGCGCCGCCGTCCGTCGGGATGGCCCAAGGGAGCGCGGTGGGTGCGGGTGAAGACGAGATGGGGACTTCCGAGAGCATGGCTTCGGTCCCAGAGGAGCGAAGCGGAAGCGACCTCTCTCTTGATACCTCGAGCGGGATGAGCCTCGCGGCTCTGGCGTCGGGTGGAACGACGGTCCAGACCCCGCCTGCGAGCCTGGCACAGGCTCCGTCGCCAGAGGTTACGTCCGCGCCGGCCGGCCTCGTCCCCATTGAGAACCTGATCAAGAACGCGGGCGAGTACGAGGGGAGGATCGTGACCATCAGAGGGAAGATCCTCGCCCAGTGCGTGGCCGGGTGCGAGTTCAGCGTGGATGACGGAACGGGGGTCCTCTCCGTGCAGCTCGAGGGAGCGGCGCTCGACAAGGTCCTCGCCAAGGGAAGCGTCGGGAAGAAGATCGAAGTGACCGGCGTCTTTCGCCAGAGCCCGCGACCCCAGCTCGCCGTGGAGAAGCTCGGATCCTGGAGGCTCTTCTAGCCGAGCGAAAAGCTCGTCCGGAGGACGATAGGCAGTACGTGATCCGCTTCATCGGGGTGGATGACGAACGAGGAGAGGGGAGGCATGAACAAGAAGAGAACGCAGATGAAGAAGCGGCTGGGCCGCTTTGAGCGGGGGGCGCTCGCGCTGGGAGGATTGGCTCTTGTCCTGGCGGTGCTCGCCGGCTGCTCGCTCGTGGGAACGGACGTTCCGCGCGACGCGACGAGCGCCGAGGTCTCGATCGTCTCCGATCCGGAAGGGGGGACGAACGTACCGAGCCTCTCCTGCACCTTCGAGGTGACGGAGATCCCGGGCTCAGGGTCGGGGCCGGTCGTCATCCGGGCAAGCTGGGCCGCGCCCTGCGGCGTCCACAAGAGCGAGTCCTTCACCTTCTCCGGCGGCAGCCGGACCTTCGTCACGACCTACGAAGAGCCGGGCGGGTACCCGCTCAACAAGACCTTCTGGGTCGTGATCACGTGGGAGGACGGCCGCGGGAGCCACACGGTGAGGAGCGAGGAGGCGGAGTGTGTCGCGGGATAGGGACGGCTCCGGCCGGCTGACGAGGAAACTAAGGAGGAGAGGGCCCCTCGGCGCGCTCGGAGAGCCGTCCGCCGCGCGGCGTCCCGGACCGGATGCCGTATCCCCCGGCCGCGGAGCCAGCTAGGAGAGCGCGCCTTTCAGTTCCTGGAACGTGCGGAACACACGGCAGCCGGCCGCGCGAAGCCTCTCTTCGGCCTGATGCCCCTGCGCGACGAGCGCCACGGAGATCCCGAGGGTAGAGCCGACCTCGGCGTCGTGGTCCATGTCTCCGATGAGGAGCGCGTCCTCGGCGGAGATGTCGAGGCGCTCGAAGAGCTTCCTCCCCCGCGCCGTCTTCGGGCCGGCCAGGCGATCCTCCAGGCCACAGATGGCGGTGAAGTACGGAGCGATCTCGAGATGCTCGATGGCCGCTCTGAGAGAGCCTTCCTCCATCGCCGAGAGGACGAACTGGCTCGCGCCTCTCTTGCGGAGGTGCTCGAGGAGCTCCCTCGCGCCATCGTGAAGCCGGCA
>CAYHEK010000153.1:0-1925 GCA_964355545.1 uncultured Thermotogae bacterium
CTCCACCAAACGAGACGAAGCGACTCCGAGGGAGTTGTCTGTCTTTGCTCCTCTTGGGTCGCAGCCCCCCTCAGGAGAGCCGATCGTGCTCCTCTCTCCAAAGGGTCCTTAAGCTCTGATTCACGCGAGCGAGGAAGAAGCGAGTCCTCTCCCACGCAGAGTCGAAGTCGTCGGCCGACCCGGTCGGCAACAGATGCCGTAGGTTCCGCTCCCAGTCAAGCTCAAACTCCCACTTGCGACCGGCCCATCGCTCGAGGTCGACCTCCGCCGCCCCGAGTCCCTTGACCTTCATCTTGCCGGGCAGGGCCGCGGCCAGCCGGTCGATCTCCACCTCCTCACGCCGGACGAGCTCGCTCGTGTCGTAGAGGTCTCGGGAGATCGCGTACTGCCGCTGCCCAGCGAGCGCGCGGACCTTCTCTACCAGCATCTCCAAGAGGTCATAACAAGGAACTCGAGCCTCCGCGACCGCATCCGCATCGGTGTACGGGTGGATGATCCGTCTCATGACGGGATCGAAGGCGAGGTTCTCCGCGACCGTCACGTCCAGGCGGACCGCCCGGGGATCGCCGCGGCGCTGGAGGGGACCTCGGTAGTAGAGCCGAGCTTGGTAAGATTCCTTACCGTACTCGTCATCGGCGGCCTCGACCCGGATGGGGCGCGCGCCGAAATCGATCTGCCACTCGTCCCCTGCAGCACGGACCACCGCCGCCAGCGCCGCTTGCAGCTCCTCCTGGGGAATTAGCCGGGTTGCGGTGAAGTCGAGGTCCTCGGAGAAGCGATAGTCGGCGTAGTAGCACTTCCGAAGGCAGGTCCCGCCCTTGAACCGCAAGGCCGCGGCACGGTCCTCCCAATACAGCGAGGCGAGGAAGCAGCCGAGGACGTAGTCGAGGTCCACGAGCATCGGGTCGATCTCCCAGCGGGCCGCCAGCCGGCGGATCTCGGCCTCACCGATCACAAGCGCCCCTTCTTCGCGTCGGTGCCGGGCGCGTTGAGGCGGACACGCCAGCGGGAGTTCACCCGTCCCGTGGCCGCCCCGCCCGGCTCGAGGGGGGCACAGCCGGCCGTGAGGCGCGAGCGCCAGTCCGCGATCCGCGCGGCGCGGTCAGGGAGCCTGAGCCTCTTACCCAGGTGCTCCGCCAGGAACCCCAATCGCTTGTAGATGGCTCCGGAACCGATCTTCGCAAGATACCGATCGACTTTGTCCCAGTCGATTGGCTCCGCGGCCCGCAGGATCGCGATGACCTGGCCGATGCCACCGCACAGATCGGGACGGTCCAGGGCGTCCACGAGCGTCTTCTCCCGGTCCGTCACGATGAACTGGCCTCGGCCGGCAGCGCGTCCGACCACGCCGAAGAACTTCCTCTCGGTGACGCGAACGAACTGGTATCGGACGCCCAGCACCGTGCGCGCGCTCTCCATCTTCTTCTGGGTGGTCTGGACGAACACCGTGCGCGGGACCTGCTCCGTCCAGTTCCAGTAGTGGCAGGCACTCCAGTAAGCAACGCAGGCCGGATCGACCAGGTGGCAGGCGACGACCAGAGAGTCTTCCGTCCACGCGGAGTCCGGCCCGGCCTCGAGAGGAATGAGAAGGTACTTCCCCTTCGCGAGCCGCAGCACCCAACCCCCTTGGAGAAGGGAATGGAGGAGCCGCCAGGTCTTCTCCCTCGCCCTCCCCATCGCCTGGGCAAACTGATCGACGGTGAAGACCGTCGCTCCCTCCGCCGCCAGACGCGTCAGAGCCTGGGCCGACTCGCTCGATAGAGACCCCCGCGACCTATCCATCCTATCCATGAACCTTACCCTTTGTGTAAGGATTATGGTCCGAACTATAAAGGCTGTCAAGGACTCCGCATGTGTGGCAGAGCGGGGCACCGCCCGAAAGCAAAACGCGCTCCTAAGCTTGTAGACGCCGAGTGGCGGTCTCT
>CAYHEK010000154.1:0-1922 GCA_964355545.1 uncultured Thermotogae bacterium
CGCCGGATTCAGGCCCTCGGCCTCGAGCGCCTGGGCCACGTAGTAGTCCGGCCGAGCGAAGCGCAGCCACTCGAGGACCGTGTCGCGGACCTGGTCGACCGTGTACCCCTTCTCATGGATGAGGTAGGCGGCGAGGCCCTTCGCGCTCGTGACGATGTTGCAGCGCCGGCCGCCCTTCTCGCAACAGCACTGGAAGGCCGTGTTGTCGTCGCAACAAGGGGCCGGGATCTGGACGAGGGCGTCGTGGAAGACCCTCTCCTCGACCGGACTCAGGACGATCGTGTCCTTCCACCCAATGAACTGCGGCAGGTTCTCGAGGGAAAGGAGGATCCCGTAGCTCGTCTCCGCCCCCGCCGCCGGGATCACCTCCGCGCAGATCCGCCCGTACGTCGTCGTGCCCTTCGGCTGCCCCTGTCCGGCGAGCGCGAGCAAGGACATGGCGAGACCTGCGACCAGACCCAGAACGACCGACACCCGAACAAACCAACCCATCCTTCGCGACATGCGATCCATCCCATCGACCTCCTGATACAAGATCAAAACGCTGCGAAGAGGATGCCGTCACATCGTGAGGAAACCGTGAAGGCCGTGTCGAGTTCCTGTGAGATTTCCTGAGGGCGAAGGGCTGAGACTTCCAAGGATCACCCCGCCAAGCGGGGATCGAGGTGAGCAGAAACAAGCTTGACATATTGGATTGCTGGAGTCGACCCCGCCCTTGGCTTGGCTGGATTTCAGGGTGGTTTAGTAGCACAATACTTGCATGTCAAGATCTGACCCTCATCGCTCCCCAGGACAGGGTCCAGCTCCGCTCGGGCGGTAGAGGTCGAGGGTGAGCTCTGTGCCATCGACCGTGGCGTAGACGAGGTCGCGCTCGACGCGGGGAGCCGAGGTCGCCTCTCCAGAGACGACGAGCGGCCGGCCGGGGAGGGCGGGCTCGAGCGAGGCGAGGTCAACGCCGAAGCGCGCGAGGATCGTCGGGGCGATGTCCTTCTGGTCGGCCTCCCTGTCCTGCGGCCTCACAAGATCGGGATCGTTCGTGGCGAGAAAGACCTCGGGGGCGTTGCGGTGGGTCCTTTCGCCCTCGTCGAAGCCGTGGTCCGTCGTCACGTAGACGAGCGTCCTCTCCTCGAGCCCGAGCGCCGCGAGCTTCCCGAGGATCGCCCCCAGCCAGCGGTCGCAGGTCTCGATCGCCTGGGAGTACTCGCGGGAGTTCTCCCCGAAGGCATGGCCGGCGTGGTCCGGATCGCCAAAGTGGAAGAAAGAGAAGAACCGCTGGTCGCGGAAGGCTTCGAGGGTCGCGAGGGCCCGGCCGCCGACCACCTCCGCGTCCGCCTGCTCAACCACAGAGCGGTCGACCTCCGGAAGGGCGTTCTTCAGGATCTCGTACAGGTTCCCGTACTTCCCGGTGATCGCCGCCGTGGCGATCCCCTCTTCGCCGAAGTGCGCCTCGAGCCGCTCGAAGAGGGTGAGGCCGGCGGGGATCGCGCGGTAGCCGCCGTTCGAGTAGACGCCGGTCACGGCCGGCCCGTAGCCGGTGAGCATCTCGGCGTGGCCGGCCTTCGTGTCGGTCGCGTGATCGCTGATCTCAACTGGGATCCACGTCCCCGCTCGGCTGAGGGCGGAGAGGTACGGGAGCCGGCCGCGGTCGTAGAGCTCAAGGAGGTGCGAGCGCTGGACGCCGTCCCACGAGATGAGGATGACGTTCACCGATGGGGGCGCGGATTCTGGCTCTCCGTAGAGCCCTCCAAAGCTGGTAACGAGAAGCAGGACGAGCAGGGGCAGGACGATCGACTTCCACGTGCGGTTCATGCGAACCTCCTTTGCACATGAGGATAGGCCCTCCGGCCTCGTGAGTCGATCGCGCGGCGGTCAACGGCCGGTCAAAAGCGAGTCGCGATGAGCCCTCAGCGCCTCCGCAGCGC
>CAYHEK010000155.1:0-1778 GCA_964355545.1 uncultured Thermotogae bacterium
GGAAGCGATCTTCCGGTAGAAGGAGGAGAGCGTCGTCTCGAGGCTCTCCTCGGGGGTGACGTAGTTCGTCGTCCCGCGGTTCTCTCGCGCCAACTGGTCGAGAAGGACCGTGTTCACGTTATAGCCGACCCCGAAGGCGAAGACCCTCGCCTCGGCCGTGTTCGCCGCCAGGGCGTGCTCGGCGATCGCGGTCGGATCCTGGACCCCCACCGTCGGTTCCCCGTCAGTGAGGAAGATGAGGAACCGGGGCCGGTCGGTCTTCTCGAAGAGGGAGAAGGCGAGCTCGAGCGCTTCGTCGATGTTCGTGCCGTTCGCGGCCTCGATCCCCGCTGCCCAGCTCGTCGCCTCGGCGATCGCCTCCGGCGTGGCGACCGCGAGCGCCGGGTGCAGCGCCTCGGCGAAGTCGCTGAAGGCGATGAGCGCAAACCGGTCCTGTGGGTTCAGGTTCTCCAGGATGAACGCGAGCGCCTGCTTGGCCTGCTCGATCTTCTCCCCCGTCATGCTCCCGGAGCGGTCGAGGACGAACACGAGGTCCTTCGGCAGGGCGGCGACGGAGGCCGCGAGCTCGGGCGGATTGACGAGGAGAAGGAAGAACCCATCCTCTCCCGGCGCGCGGTACGTGAGGAGGGTCATCCCGATGGGTGTAGTCTGCACCGAGTAGTAGAGGAGGAAGTCGTACGTTGGGAGAAGGTCCTCGGCCGTGTAGCTCCCGCTCGCGGAGGAGGGTCCCTGCCGCTCGACCGTGATCTCGTGGCTCGGGGAGTAGACCGCGGCGAGTGGTGCGCTCATCTCGAGAGTGAACCGGATCGCGACCCTCTCCAGGGGGCGGGCGGAGAACCGTTCGGTGTTGAGGGGATAGCGGTAGCGGTACACCCCTCCCTCCGGGGCGAGGAGCTCCGAGTAGGTGAGCTCGATCCGTCGCTCGCCGCCCGCAGGGATCGGGAAGATCCTTGCGGAGAGGGTCGTCCGCCCCACGTACTCGAGGAGCGCCGGGTCAATGGCCCGCCGGACGTAGTCCTCGTAGATCGCGCGGGCCTCGTCCGCGTCCAGGATCCTTGCCTCGAGAAGCTCGCCGTTCACCCACATCGCAAAGTCGGAGACGACCGCCCCGAGAGGGAGCGGGAAGACGTACCGCCCCTCGAGGGCGTGGTCCATCGTGTTCCGGAAGAGCTGGTCGACGTGGGTCGTCACAATCCCATCGGCGATCGTCACGGTGACGTCGTGGTAGACGACCGCGAGCCACCCGCGCTCGGGCGCGTCCGGAAGGATCAACCCATCGGCGAGAGCGAAGGGGGAAAGGAGTCCCAAAAGGAGAAGCGATACCCACAAGGCCCGGCGCAACATGTCGATCGCCTCCGTGAGAGTGCTGTTCTACGTACACGCGACCCTCGGAAACGGTTCCGCGGGGCCTGCGGCGCGGCACGACGGGTCCCGGCTGCTATGAGAGACGGGGCCCGACGGGCTAGCAGCCGATACCGCATCTCACCCTCATGCCCCAGGAAGGGCTCACCGTCGCTGCGCTCTTGACCTTCCCGGGCAGGGATGCTATACTATTATCATTCAATAACAGGAGACGTCGGTGCAGAATGTAGGGACCATAACGACGTGAGGACGACCATCACTTACACCCACGTCCTTGACCGTGGACCGGCCGGGGTTCGCAGGCCCGTCGATGCGCTCTCAAGTCGTCATGGAGGGATTTATGCCGATCCGCATAAGACACCGTGATCAAAACGTCGCCTTGGCGCAACAGCCTGATACCTCACCTGTTAGGTCCA
>CAYHEK010000156.1:0-1745 GCA_964355545.1 uncultured Thermotogae bacterium
AGCGGCGGGAAGGGAACGAGGCTCCGGCCCCTGACCTTCACCCAGGCCAAACAGCTCGTCCCGGTCGCCAATAAGCCGGTCCTGTTCTACGGGATCGAAGCCCTGCGCGACGCGGGGATCGCCGAGATCGGGATCATCGTCGGCGACACGAAGGACGAGATCCGGGAGGCGTGCGGGGACGGCGGCCGATGGGGCGTGCGCATCACGTACATCGAACAGCCGGAGCCGCTCGGGCTGGCCCATGCCGTGCTCACGGCGAATGGTTTCCTGGGGCGGGAGACGTTCGTCATGTATCTCGGCGACAACATCCTCAAGAGCGGCATCACGTCGCTCGTCGAGAAGTTCAAAGCGAACAAGCCGAACGCGCTCATCCTGCTGACTCCCGTGCCCGATCCGAAGATGTTCGGGGTGGCCGAGCTGCGGCAGGACGGGCGGGTGGCGCGACTCGTCGAGAAGCCGAAGGAACCGAAGAGCAACCTCGCCCTGGTCGGGGTCTACATGTTCGACGAGCATATTTTTGAGGCCGCCGGGGCCATCAAGCCGTCGGGGAGGGGCGAACTCGAGATCACGGACGCCATCCAATACCTCGTCGACCACGGGTTCGAGGTCCAGCCGCACCTCGTCTCGGGCTGGTGGAAGGACATGGGCAAGATCGACGACATTCTGGACGCGAACCGCCTAATCCTCGAGGGGATAGCGGGGAGGATCGATGGGGTGGTCGACGCGGCGTCGAAGACGAACGGGAACGTGGTCGTCGAGGCCGGGGCGTTCGTGCGGAACAGCATCATCCGGGGACCGGCGATCGTGGGAGAGGGGACGGAGATCGTGGACTCATACGTTGGGCCGTTCACGTCGATCCAGCCGCGGTGCCGGATCGTCCGGACGGAGATCGAGCACAGCATCGTCCTCGAGGGGAGCGAGATCGTGGACGTCGGGGCGCGGATCGACGAGAGCCTGATCGGGCGCGAGGTGCGGATCTACAAATGCCCGCCCAAGCCATCGGCATACAGGTTCATGGTGGGCGACAAGAGCGAAATCGGAATCAAGTAGGGCAAGGAGACGACGATGATCGACGGCGTGAAGCTCAAGCCACTCAAGGTCATCCCCGATGAGCGGGGGCGGTTGACCGAGATCCTGCGCAAGGATGACGAGCTCTTCGAGGCATTTGGCCAGGTCTATGTGAGCGCGACCTACCCGGGCGTCGTCAAGGCCTGGCACAAGCACGAGCGTCAGGCGGACAACATCGCCTGCGTCGCGGGCATGATCAAGGTGGCCCTTTACGACGCGCGCGAGGGTTCGCCGACACACGGAGAGATCAACCAGTTCTACATGGGCATCCACAAGCCGGCCCTCCTCCACGTCCCGGCCGGCATCCATCACGGCTGGATGTGCGTCAGTCAGGAGGAGGCGGTCGTCGTCAACGTCCCGACGGAGCCTTATGATCGCGAGCATCCCGACGAGCAGCGCCTCGACCCATACGACAACGCGATCCCATACGATTGGAGGCGCAAGGATTGGTGAGGCCGCGCGGGAGCAGACGCGTTGGGGCGTACGCTCAGGCTTCAGCCTGAGGCCGCAAAGCGGAGACGCGCGCTGAAACCCGATTATTGGAGACGACATGACGGAACGAAACCTTGACGACAAGACAATCCTCGTGACGGGGGGGGCGGGCTTCATCGGGAGTAACTTCATCCGCTTCCTGCTCAAGCGGCACCCGGCGGTCCGCGTCATCAACCTCGACAAGC
>CAYHEK010000157.1:0-1707 GCA_964355545.1 uncultured Thermotogae bacterium
CTCGTGGCCACCCGAGCATTCTCGCTCCTTTGGGGGCCTCCTGACAAGGGGCACCGCCAGGAAGAGGGCTGTGGAAGCCACGACTTTGGCTCCACGTGACGTCCTCTCAACTCGGGGAGGCCTCAAGCGCAGGGGCATCGGCGATCACGGTGACATCGACGTGCAACTGGAGAACCGATGCCGGGATAGACGGATCGGGAGACTCAAGGAAGGCGCGGCGAAGCGGCTCTGCCTTTTCCCGGCCGCTCGCCAAGAGAAGGATCGACTTTGCACTCGTGATATCGCGGACCCCCATCGTGAGGGCGTGCGTCGGTGTCTTCACTCGCTCCCCGAGGAGGCGTGCCAATCGCACCCTCGTGCCTTCCGCGAGCACAGTGACGTGCGCGAGCGTGTCCCAATCTGTGCCCGGCTCGTTGAAGGCGATGTGCCCATTCCACCCCAGGCCCAAGATCGCGAGATCGATGGTCTCAACCGCATGAATGAGCGCCTCAAACCGTTCACACTCCGCCTCGAGATCCCTCGCCGCGCCGTCGAGGAGGTTGCACTGGGAGCTAGACAGCCCGATTGGCTGCAAGAGCTCGCGATGCAGAGTGAAAGCGAAGCTTGCCGGGTCGTCCTGACGAAAGCCGACGAGCTCATCCAGGTTGAAGACGGTCACGCGCGCCAGGGCGGCCTTGGCGCTTGATGAAGCGCTCCTGAGCTCTTGGTAGAGCCCCTGCGCTGTCCTTCCCGTGGGGAGAGCAAGAATAGCACCGGGATGACGGGATAGGAAGGCTAGAACGTACTCGGCGGCCTTGAGGCTCATGCTCGAGTAGTCGCTTGTGCAAACGAGATGCGGCGCCATGGCGAGATCGTTGCGCAGGAAGAGGGACGTGTCAAGCCAGCCGCTCGTTCCTGTCGTCCGCCGCCGCGCCTGCTCGCGGCGAGCGTCTCGCTCCCTCGCGGTACTTCGATTGACAACCGGAGCGCGATCGAGTACCGGTTTTGGGACTTTCCGGAGCGGAGGGAAGGAGGCCCCGTGTTCCTCGAATCGATCAAGCGGCGCAACCTTGGTCTCGTCCAAAAAGCGGTCGAGCTCCACCAGGGCGGACTCATTCCTCCGAACACGATCGTCCTCGACGCAGACTCTATCGAGCGGAATGTCGAGATCCTGAGAGCCGCGGCGGACCGCTTTGGCTTGAAGCTCTACTTCATGCTCAAGCAGATACGCAACCCGCAGGTCTTCGCTTTCGTCCTCACCCGCCGGGATCGAAAGGAGACCGTCTGCGTGGACACCCAAGATGCGAAGGCAATCTGGGAGAGCGGGCATGGAATCGGCCACGTGGGGCATCTCGTGCAGATCCCCAAGGGCGAAATCCGCGATGTCCTGCTCATGCGGCCCGAGGTGGTGACGGTCTTCTCGCTCGAGAAGGCGCGTCAAGTCTCCGCTGTGGCATGCGAACTCAAGATGCCGCAGGACCTCTTGCTCCGGGTGAGAGGGGAGAAGGACATCCAGTTCCCGAGCATGGAGGGAGGGATCCCCGAGCACGAACTCGAGCGGACCGCGCGAGAGATCTCACGCCTCGAGCACGTTCGGATCGTGGGAGTGACGAGCTTTCCCGCGCGCTCCTACTCCAATCTGGACCATCCCGAGCTGACGCCGAACTTCTATACACTCCTGCGCAGTGCGAAGCGGCTGAAAGCGATGGGCCTTCCGATCGCGCAGAT
>CAYHEK010000158.1:0-1691 GCA_964355545.1 uncultured Thermotogae bacterium
CCCGAGCCGAACGGGTACATGCACATCGGGCACGTGAAGGCGATCTTGCTCAACTACGGGATCGCCCAGGAGTTCGGCGGGAAGTTCAACCTGCGCTTCGACGACACAAACCCGGAGAAGGAGTCGACCGAGTACGTCGAGGCGATCAAGAGAGACATCCGCTGGCTCGGCACAGACTGGGAGGACCGCGAGTTCTACGCCTCCGACTACTTCGAACAGCTCTACGAGTGGGCCGAATACCTCATCCAGCAGGGCAAGGCGTACGTCTGCGACCTCTCGGCGGAGGAGCTGAGCGAGTACCGCGGCAAGGCGATCCAGGACGGAGATCGGGTCATCACGCCTCCGGGGAAGGAGAGCCCCTACCGCAACCGCTCTGTGGAGGAGAACCTCGACCTCTTCCGTCGCATGCGCAAAGGCGAGTTCCCCGACGGGGCGAAGACCCTGCGCGCCAAGATCAATATGGCCCACCCCAACCTCAACATGCGCGACCCGGTGATGTACCGGGTCCTTCACGCCTCGCACTACCGTGCCGGCGACCGCTGGTGCATCTATCCCTCCTACGACTACACCCACGGCCAGTCGGACGCGATCGAGGGAATCACGCACTCGATCTGCTCGCTTGAGTTTGAGAACCACCGCCCGCTGTACGACTGGTTCATCGAGAACCTCCCCGTGCCACACACGCCGCGGCAGATCGAGTTTGCACGCCTCAACCTCACCCACACGGTGATGAGCAAGCGCCGGCTCCGTGAACTCGTCGCGAAGGGATACGTGCGCGGTTGGGACGACCCGCG
This sequence comes from uncultured Thermotogae bacterium, assembly GCA_964355545.1. Taxonomy (GTDB): domain Bacteria; phylum Bipolaricaulota; class Bipolaricaulia; order UBA7950; family UBA9294; genus JAPLGE01. The sequence goes on from CAYHEK010000158.1 coordinate 795, forward strand.
CCTGCCGACCCTCGCCGGCCTGCGGCGCCGCGGCTACACCCCTGAGGCGATCCGCGACTTCGCGCGCAGGATCGGCGTCTCCAAGTCCGAGAGCACAGTCGACTGTGCCTTCCTCGAGCACTGCCTCCGCCAGGACCTGAACAAGAGGGCCCCGCGCGTCCTCGCCGTCCTCGACCCGCTCAAGGTCGTCCTCACGAACTACCCCGAGGGAAAGGTGGAGGAGCTCGACGCGGTCAATAACCCCGAGGACCCAAGCGCCGGGACACGGGTGGTCCCCTTCTCCCGAGTCCTGTACCTTGAGCGCGAGGACTTCATGGAGGACCCGCCCAAGGGCTTCTTCCGCCTCGCCCCCGGCCGCGAGGTGCGGCTGCGCTACGCGTACTTCATCACCTGCACCGGCGTTGTGAAGGACAAAGACGGGAACGTCGTCGAGCTTCATTGCACCTACGATCCGGCGACGCGCGGCGGCGACGCGCCCGACGGCCGCAAGACGAAGGCGACCCTCCACTGGGTCTCCGCCGGCCACGCGATCCCGGCCGAGGTCCGCCTCTACGACCACCTCTTCCCGATGGATGATCCCTACGCGGTCGAGGAGGGGAAGGACTGGCTTGCGAACGCGAACCCAAACTCGCTCGTCGTCCTCAAAGGCTGCCAGCTCGAGCCGAGCCTCGCTCGTGCGAAGCCCGGAGACCGCTACCAGTTCGAGCGCAAGGGCTACTTCTGCGTGGACCCCGACTCGCGGCTGGGGAAGCCCGTGTTCAACCTCACCGTCTCCCTGCGCGACACCTGGGCAAAGATCGAGAAAAAACAAAGAAAGCCAGACTAGTTCCCTAGGAGTTCTTGCCTTCGTCGATCGCACTCGCACCTCCCTGCAAGGCACCACTTGACGGAGCCGTC
>CAYHEK010000159.1:0-1677 GCA_964355545.1 uncultured Thermotogae bacterium
GGCGGTGATCGAGGAACGACTGCGCGATCTCCCTGCGGAGCTTGCGAAGAGATGGTACGGACTCACGGCCGTGCCGCAGGAGGGGAGCACAAGCAACGTGGAACGTCTCGTCATCCACCAGGAACGATTCTGCGCGGTGCTCGACAGCCTGGGCGTCTGCTTTTTCGTTGCGAGCGGCCGACCGGACATGATCCTCCCCGAGGACGTCGCCGCCCTCCTTTCTGCCGCAACCGGCTGGTCGGTCGACGAAGGCGCCTTGCTGCGCATCGGAGAACGCGTTCACACCCAGGAGCGATGCATCAACTGGCTTTTGGGTCTTCCCGGCCGCGGCGGAGACCAGCCGCCACCTCATTTTGTCACGACACCCCTTGTCGGCCGATACCGGATTGACGACGAAGGCTGGCAGTCTCTCCTCGACCGCTACTACGCCCAGCATGGCTGGAGTCGATTGACCGGCTGGCCGACCGAGGCGACCCTGCACGGTCTCGGCCTAGAAGCGCTCTGCAATCGGCTTCGCGAAGCCGGCCGGATCACCGGATGAAAGGAGGGAATCCCCATGCAAGAAGATGGGCTCCATCGTGTGCTCCTGGTTGGCGACGTCGTGATGGGCGATCGCCGTACGGTCCCGGACTCCGTGAAGACGCTCGTCGGCCTGTTCAACTGCGATCGCGTCCTCGCTAACGCTGAGATCCCCCTCACGGAGCGTGGTTCGCCGGCAGACAAGTTCGTCGCGTGGCGAACAGGCCCGGCCGTCGCTAGACGGATGCGAGAGCTTGGCTTCGACCTCGTCTCGCTCGCAAACAACCACGCGCTTGACTACGGGCCGGAAGGGCTTTTCGACACCATCGCCGCCTTCCGTGCGGCGGGGATAGACACCGTTGGGGCTGGGCCAACCCTCGGCGACGCGCTGGCTCCGGCGATCCTGGCGCTCGACGAGAAGACCAAGATCGCGGTGCTCGGCGTTGCCTGCACGCTGCCCCTGGGCTATGCGGCCGCCGAGGACCGCCCTGGGGTCGCGCCGGTTCGCGTCTCCACGCGCTACGAGTTTGATCCACGAGATCTCCAGGAAGAGCCCGGTTGCCAGCCGACCTTCATCCACACGTGCCCCAACCTCGAAGACTTGGCCCGAATCCGTGAGGCGATCACCCATTGGAGAAAGAAGGGATATCTCGTCTTCGTGTCAATCCACTGGGGGAATGCATTCCAGAAACAGCTCGCCCAATACCAGCGCCCGGTGGCCCGCGCGTTCCAGGAGGCCGGGTGCAGCCTCGTCATCGGCCATCATCCTCACACGTTCCACGGGATCGAGGTTGTGGGAAACGTGCCCGTCCTGTACAGCCTAGGGAACTTCATCATGGAGGAGACGATCGTCCACGGGGCGGACTCCGGCCTTCCAGAGGGACTAGCCACTCCGTGGGTCATGTCCCCAGAAGCGCTCGTCGCTGTGGCCGAGATCGAGGACTCTCGCCTACGCGCGGTGCGCGTCTACCCCATTGTGCTCGATGGGGGCGGGTTCCCCTCCCGCGCGCTTGGGGAAGCGGGCGAGAAGATCCTTCGCGACGCCGCGCAGTGTCCGCCAGCAACGCCCCCCTGGGTCCTCCAGGGCGCGGAGGCGGTGATTCCCCTGGCATAGGCTTCCCGGTGCTGGTTGAGAGTGGAGGACGCTCTTAGAACTCT
>CAYHEK010000160.1:0-1622 GCA_964355545.1 uncultured Thermotogae bacterium
CGGCCGGCGCGGTCTCAATAGGCTCAAGCTGCTACTAGGGACCACCTCCCTCGGGCAGATTCCCCACGAGGGCCTCGCTTTCCCTTGCGCGGCGCAGCGTCTGCTGCGCCGCCTCCTTTTTTGCGTAGGATCGGCCTGTGCGGAAAGGCGCCCTGTGCGGTAGAATAGACCAAACGCACATTGCGAGGTCATCCCATGATGCGAAGTCGATCGATCGTCCTCGTTCTCCTCGCCGGCGGCCTCCTCGGCCTCACCGGGTGTCTTTTTTCAAGCGGCCCCATCGCCGCATTCACCATCACGCCCGGCCCGGCGTACGGCCGGCCGCCCTTCACCCGCGCGTTCGACGCGAGCCCTTCCTCGAGCCCGAGCGGAATCATCACCTCCTACGCGTGGGACTTCGGCAACGGCGAGACGGACTCCGGGAAGAAGGTGAGCCACACCTTCACCGAGAAGGGGACCTTCCCCGTGACCCTCACCGTGGCCGACTCCGCGGGGCAGACGGCCCACGCCGTCCACTCGATTCAGGTCCTCGGCCTCCTTCCGGCCGCTTACTTCGAGTACTCGCCCCAAGGCGCGACCTCGCAGACCCCGGTCGAGTTCGACGCGTCGGAGTCCCAGGACCCCGACGGAGAGATCGTCGACTGGATCTGGTCGTTCGGTGACGGAACCGCCGACAGTGGGATGATCGTCGAGCACCTCTTCCCCAAGGTCGGGACGACGACCTACGACGTCCGGCTCACCGTGATCGACGACGACGGGGACAGCTCCTCCATGACGCGCAAGGTGACGATCTACGGCTGCGACTGCGGCTAGCGCGAGAGCGCTTCCCCAGATCCGATCTAGTTCGTCACCGTCACGTTCCGCACCGTCGAGTCCACGAGGCCCTGCTCGTCGATCACGGTCAGGGTGACGACGTAGGTGTGGCTCGGGGCGCCGGAGGCGTAGGTGTGCTTCACCGGATCGTCCGTAGTGGATGTCGCCGACTCGCCATCCCCGAAGTCCCACAGGTGCGTGTCGAGGTGGTGCCCGCCCGGAGCGGCGGTCGAGGCCGACGGGTCGAACGTCACCTCGAAGAGCGAGGGAGTCGAGGGTAGGCTCGGCGAGGCGTAGATCTTGACCGGCGCCGACGCGGTGAAGGCGGCGGTCGGACCGTCGCTCGGAACGTCCTGCGAGACGACCGCTGTGACGATCGCCGTCGTGCTCCCCGTCTCCCCGTCGTCATCGATCACCGCGAGGGTCACGGTGTAGTTCGTCGTCACAACAGGGCTGAACGTGTGGGAGATCTGTTTCCCCGACCCGGTCGAGCCGTCGCCGAAGTCCCAGGCGTAGACCCGGATCACCCCGTCGGGATCGGAGGAGAGCGACGCGTTGAAGGCGACCGTAAGCGGCGAGTCCCCGTAGCTGGGAGTCGCCGTGAAGCGAGCGCTCGGGGCGTTCCCCCCCGAGGAAGAAGCGGCACGGACCTCGATCGACTGCGCCGCCATCGCCGTGGCACCGTCGTCGTCGGTCACCGTCAGGACGACGCTGAAGGTGTGCGTGACCGCGGCAACGAAAGTGTGTTCGGGGCTCCTCCCGGTCCCGGTCGTCCCGTCGCCGAAGTCCCACGAGTACGAGGTGATCCG
>CAYHEK010000161.1:0-1614 GCA_964355545.1 uncultured Thermotogae bacterium
CCTCGGGGCGCGAGGTGCCGGTGTCTCGGAGAAGTTGCCACGCAGCCAAGATGCGGGCCATAATGCCCTTGGGCGAGTTCAAGTCGGAGATGCCGTGGAAATACGGAGTAACGGGAGTTCGACCAGAATGGGGTGATCAGAAATGACAAGAACCATGTCGTACAAGGTCATCCTGGAGCCAGCGGAGGAGGGCGGTTACACCGTCTACGTCCCGTCCCTCCCTGGGTGTATGAGCGAGGGAGACACGTACCAAGAGGCGCTTGACAACATCCGGGAGGCCATCCAGGGCTGGCTCGAGGTAGCGCGAGAGTTCGGCGACGAGATCCCTGCAAGTGACGTCATCACTGAGACCGTCGAGGTTTCCTTGTAGATGAGAAAGGTCCCCGTCGTCTCTGGCAGAGACCTCGCCCGCAGGCTAGAGAAGATTGGCTTCACCGTTGTCCGCCAGAAAGGGACTCACATGATCCTACGTCGAGAGACCCCACCGAGGATGACCGTCTCCGTGCCGGATCACAGGGAACTTAAGAGGAAGACGCTCCAGAACATCCTCCGCCAGATCGGCCTCACGAGATCTGAGCTTGAGAAGCTCGGATAGCCGGTGGCGGGCCCGTTGACCGTGTGGCGATTTAGAAATGACAAGAACCATGTCGGCCGACCGCTGCGGGTAGGGCCGGACGAGATCGTCGAACTCGTCCTTCTCATCGCGGCGGGGCGCGTTTCCGTGGAGGAGATCGCCGCTTGGCTCCGGGACCGCTCACGCGCAGACCGCGACGCCGCGCCGGCGCAGTGAAGGGAACGCCCGAGAGCGGGCGTGGTTGCCACCCCGCGCTGAAGTAGGCTACGATACGAGGGATGAAAGAAACCCTCACCGAGAAGCGTCGCGCGCATGCGGAGGCGCTCGACCGCGCCCTGAAGACCGCGATCCACGAGCTCTCCCAGCTCTCCGAGGTGGAGAAGGTCATCCTCTTCGGCTCGTACCGGCACGGGCGGCGCGACCTGTTCACTGACCTCGACTTGCTCGTCGTGATGGTCTCCTTGGAGGGGTTCGTCGCGCGGATGGAGCGTCTCTACAGGCTCCTGGGCGGGAAGATGGGCGTCGACTTCGATCTTGTCGCCTACACGCCGGAGGAGATCGCGTCTCATCCGGAGAACGCGTTCCTGCGCCGCGCCCTAGAAGATGGGGAGGTCGTCTATGAAAAGAGAAGGTGAAGGGGAGCGGTGGCTGGAGCAGGCGAAGGAGGACCTGCACTGGGCGGAACTCCTCCTTGAGTCGGGTGGCTATCACCTTGTCTGCTTCCTCGCCCAACAGATCGCCGAGCGAGCGCTGAAGGGATTTCTCTACCACACGGGCGAGGAGTCCGTCCTTGGCCACTCTGTGGCGTGGCTCGCGGCCCAGGCCGCAGAACGTCTCCCAATTCTTGAATCTCGCACGCACGACTGGTCGTCCCTGGATGGCTACTACGTGACGACCCGTTATCCGAACAGTCTCCCGGGAAGCATCCCCTCTCGGGTCTATGGCCGCAAGTCCGCAGAAGAAGCGATTCGCCTTGCCCGCGATGTCGTGACGGCCGTCGAAACCCATTGGGGAAAGCTCTGAAGCAGCGTGAGGGGTCA
>CAYHEK010000162.1:0-1612 GCA_964355545.1 uncultured Thermotogae bacterium
GCCCTGGCTACTCGACACGCAGAGGTCGCACCATGGGAGTAAAGTCTAGCGCCGAAATACCATCATTTCAAGATCTGACCACCAAGGAAGGACAAAAGAGATGAGCGGGAAGCCTCTCGGCCTCCCGCCCATCTGGCAAGCGGAAATCTAAACCTGTAGATTCCGTCTACTCAACCGGTGCCGGAGCGGGCTCTTCGCCGCCACCCAGGAGGTCGCCGAGGGAGAACTCCGCCGAAAGGACGAGCGTGTTCCCGAGCGTCTCCTCCAGGATGTAGGCCACATCCACGTACAGGCCGGCCACGTTGATCCCTGCGCCGACGGTGAAGTAGTAGTCGCTGAAGCTATTCGTCAGCACCGCGCCCGCGCGCAGCGCGAGCTCCTTGATGATCTTGAACTCAAGGCCGATGTGGGCATCGCCGATGTTCGTCCCGTCGAAGTCAAGGTCGCTCGCGATGACGAGCATCCCGTCGACGAGCCTCATCGCCACGCCGGCCGTGTACAGGCCGGAGACGATGTCGGTCGCGCCGCCGTCCCAGCTAATCTTCGAGCCGCCGAGATCGGTCGCGGAGACGCCAATCGCGAACATGTCCCCGAGCTTGATGAGGATACCGAGGTCAAACCCGATACCGCTCGCCGTATCCCCGAGGCCGCTGTCCGCCATGTAGTACTTGACGTTCGCGCCCGCGAGACCAATATCCATGACGTTCGTGGCCAGGCTCCCCACGATCGCCGACTCGTTCCAGTCGAACGCCTCGCCGGCCTCTCCGTCCTCATCGACGATCTGGCCGGAGACCGCGCCGCGCTCCCAGGCGAGCCCGATCCCGAGGTTGGCAAAGGTCGTCACCGCACCGATGAACTGGTGGGTGACCCCCAAGCCGTAGAGGTCCGTCGCCATCCCGCCGATGCGGGTGTCGTTCAGCTGGGCGAGCCCAGCCGGGTTCCACACAACCGCCGTAGCGTCATCCGCCACGGCGACAAACGCGCCACCCATGGCCAGGGCTCGCGCGCCGATGCCGCTCTTGAAGGCACTGAAAGCACCTACACCATCCGCGAGGGCAAGGGCGGAAAGGACCATGATGAGCGCTAGACTTACACCTATCACTCTTTTCATCGTCGTTGTTACCCCCTTCGTTAGGTATGGTCACCGAGGGGGGTCTCCGGGGCCTCGCGGCCCCGGAGGGTCCCCTCTCTCTTTACCGATTGATGAACACCTTGCCCTTACCGGTGAAGGTATTCGTCCCGTCCGTCGCCATCACGACGTAGATGTACGCGCCGTTGGCGAGGGCCTGTCCCGCTTCGTTCGTCCCGTCCCAAGCGACCTCCGTCACGTTCGCGAGCTCCTCGCTCCACACGAGGTGACCAGAGAGGTCGTACACCATCACGGAGAACGTGGTCGCAATACCACTCCCCACGTAGGTGAAGACCGTCTCGGTGTCGAACGGGTTCGGCTTCGCGATGAACTCCTCAACGGAGAGCTCACTCGCGATGATCGAGATCGTGTCCGAGGACGTGTCCGTCGGGTCGGTCGGATCCTTGTAGGTCGCGGTGATCGAGTCACCCGCGCCCACGCCTAGCTCAGTCATGGTAATCGCCGCGGTGATGAACGTGTCCG
>CAYHEK010000163.1:0-1572 GCA_964355545.1 uncultured Thermotogae bacterium
CGTGAACCTTCTGAGGATCCTCCGTGCGGGCGTCGGTTTCGTTTCCGATGACGAGAACATCACCCGCCGCGAGCGTGATTGTGCTTACGAGTAGAACGGACAGCGCCGCGATACCCAGGATGAACAGTGACTTACGCATTGCCTCGTCCCTCCTTGGTAAGGCAAGACTTCACCTACGTTAACCCTCACCTGCTCATGAGGCCAAAGAACTCTCCGGCGTTGGCTCTCCTGCCTGACATCTCACCTCCCTTCCCCCTGATGAGGCGTAGGGATCTGAAGATGGCGTGGACGAGACACGTACCCCTCTCCCCTCCTGTCGAGGCTTCTTGAGGACTCCTCGCCGAAGGTTTTGTAAATAGCAAAATACATTAGTCCAATCCCAAGTATAGGTCCCCTGGAAACCCCTGTCAAGGATGGCTACCGTCCTCGGGAGAGCTTGGGGAACGTTCACATGGGCACGCCAATCCCGCGGCGCCTGGTCGCCTCGGTGCAAGTCATCGCCGTTTGGAGAAGGGAGGACAATAGAACCAGAGCGCGGGCGCTCGAGAGAAAAGGAGTATCCTGTATAAGAGAGACGGAGGGGCTCGCATCGGAGAAGGCCCAGCCTCCTAGGAAGAGCCGTCCCGTGCGATCGGAGCGAGCGGATGAACTATAATGCTCTCTCCGTGGGGATGACGAGGATGAAACGTGACCGGTATCTCAATACGTCTCTCACCAAGGCCCTGGGGGTCCTGGATCTGTTCGATGACCATCGTCGGGAACTCACGCTGACGGAAGTGGCTGCATCGATAGGGACTCGACCGGGGAGCATCTACCCGATTGTCTACACGCTCGAGAAGTACGGTTACCTGGTTCGGGATCGGGCCACCAAGCGCTATCGCCTCGGGCTGAAGGTCCTCACGCAAGCCAACTGCCTGCTCTCTTCGCTCGACTTGCGGGAGCAGGCGAAGCCGGTCCTGAAACGGTTGGCGGAACGACTCGCTACGAACGCCCACCTCGCTGTCCTCTACGGAACCGAAGTGCTGTACCTCGACCGGGCAGAGGCTGGCCTCAGCCTCATCATTCCCTCCGTCATTGGTCGACGGGTCCCGTCCCATTGCACCGCCCTGGGGAAGGTATTCCTCGCGTACGACCCAGAGGTAGCCGAGCAGGTCCTCTCGAAGAGCGAACTCCCCGCCGTGACCCGCTCGACGATCACCGACCCTGAGGCCTTGCGGCGCCAGCTCGCCAGAGTCTGCGAGAGGGGGTACGCCTTGGACGAGGAGGAGTTCCATGAGGGAAATGTCTGCGTCGCGGCTCCGGTGCGCGATTATCGCGGAAGCGTCGTCGCGGCGATCTCGGTTTCGCTCGTCAAGTCGCGTCTCGAGCACGAGCCATTGGATCGGTTCACCACGGCGGTCGTCGAGGGAGCCAGGGAGATATCCCAAGCCATGGGGTATGCGCTTCAGGGTTAATTCCGGGAGTTCTTTCGCTGGGGCATGCGTCTTAGCGAGTGGCGAGATCGGCTATTCCTTCCTCTTTCCCTTCCCGCTTTCCTTGTCCTCGACCTTCCTCACCTTCTTCTTAGTCTTC
>CAYHEK010000164.1:0-1572 GCA_964355545.1 uncultured Thermotogae bacterium
GGAACGCGCAATCCCCTCAAGGTGAGGGCGGTGGAGGCGGCCTTCGCCGAGGCCTTCCCGGACGAGGAGATCGACGTCGCTGCGATCTCGGTCGAGTCCGGCGTGCCGGCCCAGCCGTTCGACGCGGACGTTGCGGCCGGGGCGATCCGCCGGGCGAAAGAGGCGATCGGCGACGCCGACTTCGGAGTCGGGATCGAGGCAGGCCTCGTCCGCCTCCCCGGCTGCGATCGCTCCCTCAACCTCGGCCTGTGTGCCATCATCGACCGGACCGGCCGGGTCACCCTGGGGAGCGGCCCGGGGTTCGAGGTCCCGCCTGCGGTCCTCGCGCGCCTCGAGGAAGGCTCGACCCTCAACCGCGAGATGAGCCGGATCGCCGGGATCCCTGACATCAAGGAGAAGAACGGCGCGATCGGCTACCTCTCCGGCGGCCGGATCGACCGGTTCGCCATCACGCGCGAGACGGTCCTCATGGCCCTTATCCCGCGGCTCAAAGCAGACCGCTGATCGAGCGGATGGCGAACTCAGTGAATGGGTTCTCCTCACCTTCCGATCAAGCCGGGTGTTGGGGGCCGCCTCCTTCTTGCCTGTGGGTCAGAGATGTTGTACCCTGGGCCCAAGCAGGGAGGGCAGGGAGATGAAACGCACGTACTTGGTGACGCTCCGCGAGGCCGAAGAGGGCGGGTACACGGTCGAGGTGCCAGCTCTTCCGGGCTGTGTCTCCCAAGGGGCGAACTACGAAGACGCCCTGCTCAACGTCCGCGAAGCGATCCTCGCCTACCTGGAAGAAGCGGAGGACGATCTGAACGCGAACGCGCGGGTGCTCGTCACTGAGGTCGAGGTCGAACTGCCCGTACTGGCGGCGAAGAAATCTCGGCGTGGCTAGCGCATTACCGCCTCTCTCGGGGTGGGAGGCAGTCAGGGCTTTCGAACGCACGGGGTGGTTCGTCGCGCGACGGCGCGGGAGTCACTTCGTCCTCAAGAAGAGCGACGCTCGGCACAACTTGGCAATCCCCGATCATCCTGAACTCAAGAAGGGCACGCTCCTCAGCCTCATTCGCAAGGCGGGCTTGACGGTGGGCGAGTTTCGCGAGCTCCTTTCTTAGCGGCTTGTTCCCTTGCGCCGCGAGATGAGCCGGATCGCCGGGATCCCTGACATCAAGGAGAAGAACGGCGCGATCGGCTACCTCTCCGGCGGCCGGATCGACCGGTTCGCCATCACGCGCGAGACGGTCCTCATGGCCCTCGTCCCGCGGCTCCCCCAAGGCGACGCGTAGCCAGGCGAAAGGTGGGGATCGGTTCACCGGACAAACGTCTCGTGACCAGGCGACGGAGGAGCAAGCCTCGGTGGACGACGCGCTTGGTCTACGCTCTACCGGATCGATACACTCCGTTTCTGTGCGCGTTCTGATGGATATGCATCCCTTCTTTGCAAGACGAAGAGGAGGACAGGATGGGTAAGACACGCTGGCGAAGCCTTGGCGTGGCGTTCGTGTTGAGCGCGGTCATCTCTTTGAGCGCCTTCGCTCTCCCGGGCTTCTCCGATCGCAACATCGCGGCCGGAAACCTGAACCC
>CAYHEK010000165.1:0-1565 GCA_964355545.1 uncultured Thermotogae bacterium
TACGCCCGAGAGGACTCGAACCTCCGGCCTGCGGTTTAGGAAACCGCTGCTCTATCCTGCTGAGCTACGGGCGCGTCTAGAACTCTTCGAGCATCAAGTATAGCTGTTTCGCCGCGGCCTGTTCGGCCTCTTTCTTGCTCCGGCCGCGGCCGATTGCGCGGTGGCCGGAGACGGAGACGGTCACCTTGAACTCCTTGCGGTGCTCCTTCCCGCTCTCTTCCGAGACCTTGTACGTGGGACGACAGTCGAAGAGCCGCTGCGCCGTCTCCTGAAGGAGGCTCTTGTAGTCTCCGGTCGTCGACTGCTCCTCGAGGAAGCGCTCGATGTCCTCCTTGAGGGTGCGCATGATGAACTTGGCGGCGCTCGTGAACCCCTGCTCGAGGAAGAGAACGGCGACCAGGGCTTCGAACGCGTTCCCCAGGTTCGAGACCCGCTTGCGGCCGTCGTTCGCCTCCTCGCCCTTTCCCAAGCGCAGGTAGGGGGAGAGGCCGAGTTCCTCCGCCTTCTCCGCGAGCATCGGCCGACTGACCGCCACCGACTTCGCCTTGGTGAGACGGCCCTCGTCGGCGCTGGGGTACTGCGCGTACAGGTAGTGGGTCACGGCGAGGTCGATCACGGCGTCGCCCAGGAACTCGAGGCGCTCGTTCGACCCGCGCGTGTCGCCCCGCTCGTTCACGTAGGAGGTGTGCAGGAACGCCAGTTCGAGAGCCTCGGGCGAGACCGTGATGCGAAGCCTCTTTGCGAGCTCGGCGATCGGCCGCTCTCTGCCGGCGGAGACCGCGGTCGGCGCCCCCGCTTGGGGGCGCTTCTGGGTCTTAGGAAGCGCAGCTACTGCCTCGGCCGGCCGCTTCTTCGCCCCGGGAGGAGGAGCCCCCTTCCTTCCTTTTTGCGGGGGACGGCGTCCCCTTCCCGTCGATGCGGTCCCACGCCCCCGGCTGGGGGCTCGCGCTCCAGGCGGGCGCTCCTGTGCAGGACTTCCCTTCGGCATCGCACGGCCCTCTTCCGGACCGCGGGCTTCGCCTTGAGCTTTTGCGCTGCGGCGCCTGGACCGACGTTCAACCATGTTCACTCCTCTGGCCGCCTCGCGCTCTCCCCGACCGCCCCTCCCGCGGAGAAGCCGGGCCGGAAGAGGGCAAACAGCCTTTCATCTTAGCCTGGCTAGGGCGGGAGGATTCGAACCTCCGATGACGGCTCCAAAGGCCGCTGCCTTACCGCTTGGCTACGCCCTAAAACGTCAAATCCTCGGTGGGAATGTCAGAGGAGAGGACGGCCTCGCCCGCCTCTTCGCTCACGACCTCCTTGTACTTATTTAAGATGATCTCCTCCATCTTCAGACGGAAGCCGTTGTCGATCGGGTGCGCCGTGTCGCGGAACTCACCGTTCTTGACCTCCCGGCTGGGCATGGCGACGAACAGGCTCTCCTTCCCTTGGATGACCTTCACGCTGTGGACGATGAAGACGTCATCGAAGACGACCGAACAGAACGCCTTGAGATTCCCTTCGCTGCGCATCGGCCGGATCTCTACCTTGGTGATCTCCACGCTCAGATCCTCTCCGTCTGGTAG
>CAYHEK010000166.1:0-1512 GCA_964355545.1 uncultured Thermotogae bacterium
CCGGATGTGCGCCTCCTTGTAGCGGACCTCGAGGCGGTCGACCTCCTTCTCGAGCTCCACGGCCTGCTCGGCCGGGGCGCGGTCCTCGTTGCGGAGGGCCTGGAGAGAGAGGGCGTACAGGCGGCGCGTCTCGCCGGACATGTGGGCAAGCTCCTCGCGCGCCTCGGCGGAGAAGGTGAACCTTCGCCTGACGTTGACCTGCGCGCGTTCCGCGATGTTGACGGCGTGGTCGCCGACGCGCTCCACGTCCCCGGAGACGTGCTGCAGCATGTGAAGTCGCGCGGCGTCGCGCGCCGAGAGCAGCTCCGTATCGATGCGGCCCAAGAAGCCGTCGATCGCGCGGCGGAAGAGGTCGACCGACTCCTCGGTCTCCAAGACCTCGCCCTCCTTGGAGAGGTCTCCGTCTAACAGGGCTCGCTCGGCGTTCTCGACCATCCGTTCCGTCGCCTCGCCCATGCGGAGAAGCTCGGACCTCGCCCGGTCGAGCGCGATCGCGGGGGTGTGCAGGAGCTCCTTTCCGAGGAGCGGCTGCGCGAGGTCCGCCTTCGTCTCCCGGCCCGGCACGAGCCGGTTCACGACCCAGACCAAGGCGCCCACGAGGGGAAGGAAGACGAGCGTTGACGTGATGTTGAAGAAGCTGTGGGCGTTCGCGATCTGGCGCGTGAGGCTCCCCGACGTAGCCTCCAGGAGCCGCGCGTACGGAGAGAGGAACGGCAGGAATGCCGCGACGCCGACCACGTTCACCAGGGCCTGGGTCACCGCCAGGCGCCTCGAGGCGAGGGAGGAGCCGATCGAGAAGATGAGGGCGTTGGTCGTCGTTCCGATGTTCGCCCCGAGGACGAGCGCGATCGCGGCGGGCAGGCCGAGGACGCCGGCGCCGCCCATCGCGATGATGAGCGCAGTCACCGCGGTCGAGCTGTGCACGATCGCCGTCACCACCGCGCCGACGAGGACGCCGAGCACGGCGTTCGATCCGCACGACTGGAGGAGCCGCATCACCGCGGGCGCGTCGGCCAGCCCGCGGAGTCCGCTCGTGGTGATGCTCATCCCGAGGAAGAGGATCCCGCCGCTCAGGACGATCTGTCCTACGTCCCCCAACCGCTTCCCGCGGAAGAGCGAGGCGACGATGAACCCGAGGGCGATGAACAGAAGGTCGTACTGCCCGATGTTGAACGCGATGATCTGGGCGGTGATGGTGGTGCCGATCTCCGAGCCGAGCATCACGCCGATCCCCTGAGCGAGCGTGAGCGCGCCGGCGTTGAGGAGCCCGATGAGGAGGAGCATCGTCATCGCGCTTGAGTGGAGGATCCCCGATGTGAACGCCCCCACGAGCGCGCCCCGCCAGGCGCGGCCGGTCAGACGCTCGAGGAGTCGGCGCATCTGTTCGCCCGTGATCCGCTTGAGGGCATCGGAGAGCGTGCGCAGGCCGAACAGGAGAAGGGCGATCCCTCCCACGGCGGAGAAGATGACGTTGACGATGCTCGTGTCGGCGCCTCCTCGCGATGTGAGCTA
>CAYHEK010000167.1:0-1509 GCA_964355545.1 uncultured Thermotogae bacterium
CCGGATGTGCGCCTCCTTGTAGCGGACCTCGAGGCGGTCGACCTCCTTCTCGAGCGCGAGGGCGTCCTCCACCGGCGCGCGCTCCTCATCGAGGGCGGCAAGGGCGAGGTGGTAGAGGTGAAGGGCTTTTCCGAAAAGATCGCCGAGGTCTGCCTCCGCCGTCGGAGAGAAGATGAACCCCTCCTTCCGCTTTTCCTCGACGCGCTCTGCGATGTTCACCGCGTGGTCGCCAACACGCTCGATGTCCCCGGTCGCGTGCTGAAGGACGTGCCAACGTCTGGCCTCCTTTTGGGGGAGCTCGCCGGCGTCGATGCGAGAGAGGAAGTCGTCGATCGTCCGGCGGAGGGCGTCCACCGCCTCTTCTTTCTCCAGCACGGTCGCCAGGGTCGAGGCATCGCCGCGGAGGAGCCCGTCCTCGCAGGCGCTGAGCATCTCTTCCGTCATCTTTCCCATCCGCACGAGCTCGCCCTTTGCCTGCTGGACGGCGATCGAGGGAGTGCGGAGGAACTCGCGGCCAAGGTACCGGGGAGCCAGGTCGACGTGCCGGTCCTTCCCGGGGATGATCCGCTCCACGATCCAGACGAGGGCCCCCACGCAGGGAAGGAAGGCGAGGGTACTCGCCATGTTAAAGAAGCTGTGCGCGTTTGCGATCTGGCGCGGGAGGCTGGACGACGTCGTCGCGACGAGCCGAGCGTAGAGCGGGAGGAGGGGGAGGAAGACAAGGACGCCGGCGACGTTCACCAGGATCTGGGTGATCGAGAGGCGTCGCGCCGCGCGGCAGGAGCCGACGGAGGCGATCAGGCCCGTGAACGTCGTCCCGATGTTCGCACCAAGGATGAGGGCGATCGCCGCCGGCAGGGTGAGGAGGTTCGCCGCCCCCAGGGCGATGACCATGGCCGTCGTCGCGGCCGAGCTGTGGATGAAGGCGGTGACCGCGGCCCCGATCAGTGCCCCCAGCCAGACGTTCGTCCCGCAGGCGCCAAGGAGGTTCAGGAAGGTGGAGGAGTTCGCCACTCCGGCGACGCCGGTCGTGAGGATGTTCATCCCGAGGAAGATGATTCCCGAGCCAAGCAGCACCCTCCCAAAGTCCGCCACCCGCCGAGTGGGGAAGAGGGTCCACAGGAGAGTCCCGCTGGCAATGATTGGGAGGTAGTAGAGGCCGACCTTGAACGCAATCAGCTGGGCGGTGAGGGTCGTCCCGATCTCCCCGCCCAGCATGACCCCGATCCCCTGGGCGAGGCTGAGGGCCCCGGCATTCAGGAGCCCGATGAGAAGGACCATCGTCATGCTTGAGCTCTGAAGGATCCCCGCGGTGAGCGCCCCGACGATCGCGCCCCGGTACGCCTTCCCGGTCAGACGCTCGAGGAGGACGCGCATCCGGACTCCAGCCGCCTTCTTGAGGGCGTCGGAGAGGACACGCAGGCCGTAGAGGAAAAGGGCGAGGCCACCGGCGACGGAGAAGATGACGTTGACGATGCTCGTGTCGGCGCCTCCTCGCGATGTGAGCTA
>CAYHEK010000168.1:0-1500 GCA_964355545.1 uncultured Thermotogae bacterium
GGAGATCGAGAAGGTCATCGGCGGAAACGCCCTGCGCGTCCTGCGCGAAGTGTGGATCTAGGGAAGCCTGTCAGGGAGGTAACCGCCGTGAACGCGTGTGACGGCCGGATCATCCAGGTCGATCTTTCGCGCGGAGGCGCGACGACCGCCCTCGGACACCTCTCCGACTACGCCCCTTTCCTCGGAGGCCGCGGCGTCAACCAGGCGCTGCTCGTCGATCGCCTGTCGAGTGAGGTCGAGGGACCGTTCGATCCAGCCTGCCCGGTGGCCATCGGCGCCGGACTTCTGTGTGGCACAGGCGCTCCTGGAGCCGCGCGCCTCTCGCTTGATTCCCTCAATCCATTTACGGGAGGGATCGCCTCCTCGAACGTCGGAGGCGAGGTCGCCACGGCGTTGCGCACCGCGGGGATCGCGAACGTCCTTCTCAGCGGCCGTTCGGACCGTCCTTGCATCCTCGCCATCGAGGAAGGGACCGTTGGTGTCCATGAGGCCGAGGGGCTGTGGGGCCAGACGGTTCCGGAGTGCGACCGGCTCTTGCGCCAGTCGTTCGGCGAAGACGTGAGCACGTTGACCATCGGCCCGGCGGGAGAGAACCGCGTCTGGGCGGCAAGCGTGATGGCGGACGGGGCACGTGCCGCCGGTCGGTGCGGCCTGGGCGCGGTATGGGGTGCCAAACGGCTCAAGGCGATCGTCGTGCGCGGAAGCGCGCCGATGGTCCTCGCTCACCCCGAGCGCTTCCGAAGCGTGATTGCGCGGTGCCTCCAAAAGCTCGACCGCAGCCCCTTCAATCGACGCCGGATGACGTACGGCGTGTACTGCTACGAGACCCCTTGGGATGTGGAAAGCCCCTACCGCAATTTCTCTGGCGAGCCCATCCCGCAGGACAAGGTCCACGCCCTGCATCCGGACGCATTCCTCCCCTACCTCGTGGCTCGTCGGAGCTGCGGGAACTGCCCGATCGCGTGCTGGACAACGCACGCGTTCACCGATCCCGACGGAACGACGTGGCGCTGCGAAGGTCTGCAGGGAAACGACCCCGACAACTTCGGCGCCAAGCTCGACTTCCAGAATCCCCGAGACGTTCTCAAGGGGCACGCGCTGTGCAACGCGCTCGGCCTCGATGTCGATACGACGAGCAACGTCATCGCGTGGGCCATTTCCTGCTACAAAAGCGGCCTGCTGAGTGCGCAAGAGGTCGACGGCATCCCGCTCGGCTGGGGCGATGCGCCCTCCATCTTCTCTCTGATCGAGAGAATCGCTCGTCGGGAGGGTATTGGAGACCTCCTCGCCGAGGGTTGCCTGCGGGCGGCCCAGCGCCTCGGGCGAGGAAGCGAGCGCCACTGCCGTCACGTGCGCGGTAATGACCTGTTCGAGTCCTTGTGGCAGTCCCCCGCGTGGGCGTTCGGGACGGTCCTTTCTCCCCGCGGGGGGACGCACACGCGCGGGGCGGTGATCGAGGAACGACTGCGCGATCTCCCTGCGGAGCTTGCGAAGAGATGG